>JAJRAX010000263.1 GCA_028679775.1 Methanothrix sp.
TGCATCGATTCTGTCAGCGATCTTCTCCTGAGTCTTTGCGATATTGACCAGCTTGCCGTCAATGCTATCGAGCTTGTTGTCCATGCTTCCGAGTCTGGAATTGGTCTCCCTAAATCCGTCCTTAATTACTACGATCAGCTCTTTGAGGAAGACCGTAGCTGTATCCAGCCGGGAGTCGGTCTCTCTCTCTCCGGTTATCTTGTAGAAATCGTCCCATGCACCCCTGGGCTGGGAGAGACGCGTCTGTATGTCATCCACCTTGATCAGGGGATCCTCAATCCGTATGGCCCGGCAGAATCGATCCAGGTCCGGCCTCTCCCCTTCGGCTACAACGTAGACACGGCCGTCTTCCAGGTTCTTAACGTAACCCTTGAGATCCAGAGTCCTGGCCATCGTCACCACCCTGGACCGATAGCCCACGTGCTGAACTCTGCCTGTGACTATTGCAGTGAGGTGAAGCATCGTTTTCTCTTTGCCACTCAATTTATTTAAGGATAATCGGTCCATATATCATCATCACCAAAACATGCCAAGATATATCGGCAGCGCCATCAGAATGGCTGGCACACCTACAGCGGCCCAGATCACCCGATTGCTGTCAAATACCTTCTTGCCGTCCAATGGACCGAAAGGAAGCATATTGAAGGCCGCCAATGTGAGATTGATGACCAGGGCGAAATTGGCCGCCTGATGGAGAACGCCACTGGACGGGCCAATCAACAGGAAAAGGAAGAAGACCACAGCCAGTGCGATATTGGTCACGGGTCCAGCCAGAGATATCCAGAGAGTCTCCTTTTTTATCTCCCTTTCCAGCTCAGCCTGGCCGAACGGGTCATGCATGTAGAACTCTTGGGGTGCTCTGGACCTGCTGATCATAACTGCACCCGGAGCGGCAAAGATGAATCCTGCAAACGCGAGAACCACAGCAAGAATAAGCCCGGTCATATTTGCCCGGTACTCAGCCCAGTAGCCGAAACGCATGGCTACGACCTTGTGTGCTATCTCGTGCAATAAGAAGCCGGTCCCTACGCCTACAGTAACGATGAGAATCATCTCAATGCCGGGGATGCTCCTCCCGCCGATCATAACGGAAAAGGCAATGACCAAAGCTATTAAAGACAAAAGAAGATCCTTCAGCTCGGCTGAGCTGATGCCACCAGCAAAGCTCATGGGGTATCCACCCACACCAAACTATATCTCATTACAAGTTCAGCCATTTTCAAGGTGGTAGTACGATATCATCATGTATGAATGTTTTGGGAAGCGCACCAAATTCCTCCCGCCACCTAAAGGATGCGGGTCTCCTTGGTGATTTGCTATGAACGGGATACCATCTCGATTCACTAATCCAGCTATCCGTGAATCAAATGGCCTATTACTACCATCAATACGAATAGAATGGCCAGAAATAAGAGGCCATGCCAGGGCTCTATGGGCCCACCTTCGCGTTTGTGCTTTGATCTGTGCTTTAAGATCTCTTCGGTCGCCTTTTCCTGCTGCTTCATAGCATCGCTCTTTTCAATCATTATCATCCACCAGTCTAAGCAAGAATTCCTCTGATCTTCTCTTTAAGCCTTATCTCATCCAGCTCTGTGAGCGGGATCTTGGCTGAGACGGCACACCTCTGAGGCATCGGGATAAGCTCATCTTCGAGAAGCTCATAGTATGCCTCGTCAAGGCCCATCTCTCCATCCGAATATCTTTTCAAGATGGCTTTCATCTTCTCTTGTTTTGGCAAGCTTGATGAACTTATATTTTCAAGTGCCCGTTCTATCTGCTTGTGCATGGATTTTCAAAGGACCGGACCATATTTATTACTGATCCATGCCAGTTCGTGCGCCAGGCGGCTTGATGCACAAAAAATCTTATAAGAAGTGAGCACTACCTTAGCCAAGAGCGATACGGGGGAAAGACAATTTGTCAGATGAAATTGACTACAAAATAATTGGAAACGACATTCAGGTTGTGGAGATTGAGCTGGATCCCGGCGAAGGAGTCAGAGCGGAAGCCGGAGCTATGCTCTACATGAACGACGGAATACAGATGCAGACCTCTACAGGTGGAGGGCTTTTCAAGGGATTCAAGAGAATGCTCACCGGAGAAAGCTTCTTCATTACGACATTCCTGAACACGGCCAGGAACCGGCAGAAGGTGGCCTTTGCCGCCCCCTATCCCGGAAGAATTCTGGCGGCTGACCTCTCCCGCTGGGGCGGCAGCATCATTTGCCAGAAGGACTCGTTCCTCTGTGCCGCCAGAGGCATTGAGATCGAGGTAGCCTTCACCAAGAAACTTGGTGCCGGTCTTTTCGGTGGAGAGGGCTTCATCTTGCAGAGGCTGGAGGGAGACGGCCTGGCGTTTATTCATGCCGGTGGCGCTCTTTTGGAAAGAGACCTCGAGTCAGGTGAGGTGCTGATGGTAGATACCGGCTGTTTGGCAGCCTTTGCCTCAAGCGTGGATTACGATATCCAGTTCGTTGGCGGCTTCAAGAACGCACTTCTGGGCGGAGAAGGCATATTCCTGGCGAGGCTGAAGGGGCCTGGGAAGGTTTACTTACAGAGCTTGCCGCTCTCTCGACTGGCAGACAGGATCATCGAGGCCAGCAAACCTCGAAGCATGCCTGCCAGCAACATCCAGAAGGAGTAAGAAATTTATATTATTTTTTAAGTCGATCCGGTGCTCATGTATGGTCTGTTCATGATATCGATTAGCACGGGTTAAAGTAGACAGATTTATATAGATCCTCAACTCGATACATACTTGATGAAGTCGAATGCTATCGTCTACTGCATCACCATAAAATCTGGTTTAGAA
>JAJRAX010000379.1 GCA_028679775.1 Methanothrix sp.
ACAATAAATACTTCAACGGTAACAATAAATGTTACACCTCTGGCAAGTATAGGATCGGTGACAGGGACCTCCCCGATATGTATAAACGCGACGGCAACATATGCTGCCAACTCTGTTGTACTGGGTGGAGGCACAGGATCATGGAGCAGCAGTAATACTTCAATTGCCACGGTGAATTCATCCAGTGGCTTAGTGACCGGAGTGGCTGGCGGCAGTTGTGATATTATCTATACTATTTCAGAAGGATGCGGAGGAACTGTTACCGCTAAGCAGGCAATTACCATTACGCCGGCAGCAAGTGTGGCTTCTGTTTCAGGTACTTCTCCGATATGCATTAATGCAACTGCAACATACACTGCAAATTCCGTTGTTCTTGGTGGAGGTGCTGGAGCATGGAGCAGCAGCAATACGGCAATAGCGACAGTTAATGCATCAACGGGCGTAGTTACGGGTGTATCAAACGGGACCTGCAATATTATCTATACAATAACGGGTGGTTGCGGCGGTACTGCAACATCTCAGCAGGCAATTACAGTCAATCCTAATGCTGCTATAGGTTCAGTTACAGGTACTTCTCCATTATGCGTAAGTGCAACAGCGACATATGCTGCCAATTCTGTTGTATTGGGTGGAGGTACAGGCGGATGGAGCAGCAGCAATACTGCAATTGCTACTGTTAACTCTTCCACCGGCGTTGTGACAGCTGTTGCTGAAGGGACATGTAATATTATATATACCATAACCGACGGGTGCGGAGGTACTATGACCGAGCAACAGGCGTTGACAGTTAATCCGGTATCCAGTATAGGTTCAGTGACCGGAACAACTCCCTTATGTCTTGGCTCAACAGCCACTTATACTGCCAATACGGTGGTACTGGGAGGAGGTACAGGTACCTGGAGTTCCAGCAACACAACAGTTGCCACAGTAAATTCTGCAACAGGAGTTGTTACAGCAGTAGCAGCCGGGAGTTGCAATATTATTTATACAATAACAGGTGGATGTGGCGGTACTGTTTCATCTCATCAGGCTCTGACCGTAAATGCTACTGCCAGTGTTGGTTCTGTAACCGGCACGACACCTGTTTGCGCCGGTGCAACGGCAACATATTCTGTCAGTTCTGTTGTACTGGGCGGAGGCACAGGATCGTGGAGCAGCAGTAACACGGCAATTGCTACTGTCGATGCATCGACCGGAGTGGTTTCAGGTGTGGCAAGCGGCAGTTGTAATATAATTTATACTGTTACAGGAGGATGCGGAGGTACAGTAACAACTGAACAGGCAGTTACAATATTACCTAATGCTCTGTTAACTTTATCGTCAGCTTCCGGCACCGATAATCAGAGTGTCTGTATTAATTCTGCAATTACCAGTATTACCTATGCTGTCTCCGGCGGCGGGACAAACGCTACCGCATCAAACCTTCCAACCGGCATCACCGGTGCAT
>JAJRAX010000264.1 GCA_028679775.1 Methanothrix sp.
CCCAGGCAGATCGCCAGGGATCAGGCCGTGGCCGGGCTCTTTGGAGCTTATTTCTCTTTGCCCTACCTGGACCCAAGAGTGGTGAATGCTGCCCAAGCCATTCCCGCAGAGTTGAGGGTGATGGACGGAGTGAGGAAGAGGCCGCTACGAGAAGTCGCCGCCAGACATATGCCAGAGGAAATCGCCCTGTACGAGAAGAAGGCTATGCAATACGGCAGCGGCGTGATGAAAGAGATAGAGAAGCTGGCCGCTCAAAAGGGCTTCAAGAGGAGGCTTAAGGATTATTTAGAGGAGACTTGCAGAAGAGAAGGGCTGGACATGGGATGAATCAAATCGAATCTCTCGCAGATCTGCTGCGTGGGATTCGATTTCCGTGATTCGTCTAGCTTTGAGCCGGGCTTAATAATATTCCCTCTGCAGTTCCATTCAATGGCACTCCATCTGATGGGAACAACGTATATTTGCCGTATGCAGTGTTTCCATTTTTGGTGAGAGAGAGTGTGTACTGACTAAACGTATCAACGGATGTGACGTTAAAGTTCATTTTATCTCCGTCCAATGAGCCGGATGCTGAAACTGCCTCGGTTCCATTGATTTCGTTTATGGTCCCGGATCCAAACAGCGTGCCATCAGACTGACTAAGCGTCAGGGCCATAATTCTATTCTGACTATCTCTGAGGCTAAAGGACCAGTTCCCTGCCACACTTGCGACTGATGGGACTGCAATCGTCTGAGGAGACGTATTCTGCGATTTGCTTGTGTCGCTGCTTACCGCAGGCTTTTCGTAGGCATCATCGCTCTGCTGGTTCCAACGAGCTCTGGCTTCCTTTGGGCTTCCCTGTTCACCCCAACTAGAATAATCTCCATTGCTCACATCAATCAATTGATCGGCGGACAGTCCCGTAGATCCGCTTTCTATGGCATATACATCTATGGCGAATAAAGCAAGTAGCGAGAAAAACAAGGCTACAAGAATCTCAGGTCTCATAATAATACACTCCCAGCCCCAGTTAGCTCACATGAGACCTTAAAGCTTTTGGCATGCCTTAAGCTATTAGCGTTTTCAAAACTGAATAGAATTTGTCCTTTGCCAATCTCTCTATCCAGGGCTTGTGACCGCAATTGGCGAGCAGAATGAACTCGAAGCTCTTCAGAACGGATGAAAGCGGCTCAGCGACGCCCTCAGCCGGATGGGGGTCCCAATCACCGTGAATGGCGACAACCGAGCAGCTTATTCTCCGACCCATCTCCAGCAACTCTCCAGTTCGGCGAAGAAGCTCGGCCTCTTTCCAGACCGATTGATAGATCTGTGCCTGACACTGGACATCAGCCAGTATCTCTGAGTTCAGGCCTGCAATTGGATCAAAAGAATCACATGAAGAGAGGATCTCACCCAAGCGGGAAATGCCCCGATCCCCACAAGAGCCTGCGGGGCCCTCCAGCGCTCCAAGAATGCCTTCCACCTCGAGCCTTTCGGTCTTATCGAGTCTGGAAAGCCTGGTAGGAAGGATCTGGCAGGCGTATCTTTCGAGGAAGGGGCCACTTGATACCAGCACCAGCTCCTTAACCAGGTCTGGATAGCGAGCGGCAAGAATAAAGGAGAGCCAGGCCCCCCAGGAGAAGCCAATCAACGTCATGGGAGGATTGGCGTTCTCTTCCAGGAGCACCTTCAGCTCCTCAACCTGGCCGTTCAGGGTTCCGGCAGTCTGCATGGGCTCAAGAGCGCCCCGGATCATTGAAAGCTCGCGGGCAACAGGAGCCATCTCGCCTGCGGCTCCCGGGCCGCCGTGAACCACGGCCAGGTTGAAGGGCGGCTGGCCGTACCGCCTGGGATTAGGTCCAAACGACTGCGTCCCTAAATGAGAATGACCTTGGCACAATATCGTCACAATTTTCAGTTATTTTGTCCAAAGACTATAAATCTCTATCTGGAAATATAAAGCATATGAGACCAGCAAACATACTGCTACTAGCAATATTCTTCATATGTTCGTATCCAGTGGCCCAGGCAATAGAAGAAGGCGCAATTGCGCAGCCCAGTATGCCTGTGCCGAATATGGACATGCCAAAGCCCGTCATTAAGGCGCCAGCCACTGGTCTGACGGATGAAAAATCCAATGGGCAATCTGCGGACAATAGCTCAAGCCCTGAACCTAACAAAGCAGATGACGCAATTAGCGGAAAATGGACTATAAGATTTGAAGATCTGAGAGACAGGTCGCTTGATCTGACATTATGGTCTTCGGGAAAAGACAAAATCATGGGCTATGGCACTCTGACAAAAAATGGTGCAGAGATTTCCATGACTGCCAGCGGATCGCTAAGAGAGAATGAACTGGCAATGGTCGTCAAATCAGGGCAGGCAGAATTGGGCAGCGCCGATTATAGCGAGTACGATCTTGATATGCTTGTAGAAAACAGTACTCTCTCGGGAACCTATACCCTATCCTCAGGAACTGAGGCATCAATCAACGGAAATGCTACTGCCATCAAGCGGTGAAAAGAAGAGGTTTGTCGGAAAACGCGATGATCCAAGAATTCTATCCCAGCTCAAAGCTGGTTACGCCAAAGATTCCTTCAATCGGCAGAGCTGGGTCTCCTTTTGAGTACATGCGCATAGTCTCGAATACGGGATGCATGTGGTGTCGTTTGGCCAGATCCAGGGCAAGAGAGTTTGGCACTGGCGTATCCAGAAAGACCGTCGCGCCCTGAGGAGCATGGCCGCAAAACGAGCAGAACAAACGATCAGCAACCATCTCATTGTCTGCGAAAAGCGGCCCTATTTTGTAGCCCAGATGGCATTTCCTGAGGACACCATAACCCTCAAGCTCGCCGTCATTCATAGCTGCCAGGGCAACACCCTCCGGTTGCCTGATCCATGATTTGGTGAATACGTGCCTTGGCACAGGGAAGTATCGATCATCGTATGCCAGAAGGCCTTCAATCGGCACCTCGGATAGATTTTTTATGCTCTTGCCTTTAGAGGCCTGTCCCGTCCCGACTCCCTCGTGACGCACGCTCTTGTAGCAAGGAAAGAACCCATCGCGCTCATACTGCTTCTGCTGCGCCAGGACGCCATCCAGCCCAATATTTCTGCCCTCCAGATATTCCATACCAGCGTTCCAGATCGCGATTCCCAATCCCCGGCCTCTGAACTGCGGCTTGACTATGTAAAACCCAAGGAATCCAAATGAGTCTCCGTAGGCCACTGCAGATATGCTTGATACGGGTTCTCCATCAAGTGAGCCCACAAAAAATCCATGTGGATCCGTTTTGTAAAAAGTCTCAGCATCGTAGATGCCGGGATTCCATCCTTCGGCGTTGGCCCAGGATATGAGAAGGCCAATTTCATCCTCAGCAGCTCTTCTGATTGTATATCCTTCTATTGACATTCTTTCCCACCAGCTTTGCCTGAGGACTTCGAATAACCTCGGCTTCAAGATGGAGGGCATATAAACTATATAAATAGTCTGGGAATAGAAAAATTCGAGAGAGAATAAGCCTGTCCACATATATCATAAGGTAAATTTAAATAACTGCAGTTCAAATTTGTTATTATGATAATAGTAGTATCGGATGTGCATCTAGCAGAGAGAGATGATGAACAGACTAAAAATGATGACGCCAAGTTCCTGGATTTTCTGGACTATATCTCCACTCACCAGTTGGCGAATGGGGGAGATCTGGTCCTTCTTGGTGATATCATCGATCTGTGGCGGCGGGATTTTATCAAAGCCATGGTAGAAAGTGAGCCTGTGATCATCAGGCTGATGGAGATGAAGGATAAGATCAAGATCCATTATCTGGCAGGAAATCATGATTTCCATATGCTGAATATGAGCAAAATTCTAAAGGAGAATTCTCCCTTCGAGGTGATTCGAGAGCTGCATTTGACCGAGGGCGGGAAAAGGTTCTTCTTTATTCACGGCTATCAACTAGAGGTTCTGGCCAATCCCTATTACAAGTCCATGTCAGCTTACGAGACATTCGCGGAAGGCCTCTGTCTGGCCGGAGACGATACAGGAAACGCTGCGGATAAACTCTGGGCGTCTTATGAAAAGTCTCAAGCGGCTTTAGAGGGACTGAAGCGGTTGCCTGAAAATATCAAAGGAGCCATAGATTCGATGTTCAATGCCCCGGAGAAACGATTGAAGAATGCTCGTCCCCTGATCGATGAGATTGCTGTTTCTCGGGCAAGGTCCTTTTACCTGGGAATGGATAAGGATGAAACTTTAGTCTTCGGCCATACCCATATGCCATTCCCACAGGTGGATAATGGAGCTATAAACACAGGCTCATGGAATAAAAAACCATGTACGGAGTACAAGTACCTGGAGATCCAAAATGGCGTGATCAATCCGAAGAGCTTCCGGTAGATCCATTTTTTTGGCTCTTCGCTATTTCCTATGGCTAACCTGAGGTTACTATAGCTTTTAAGTTATTGGTTAGTCGCTCTGTGCGTACTCTGTGAACTTTGTGGCGGACGCGCCGTTAGCCACTGGTTATAGC
>JAJRAX010000265.1 GCA_028679775.1 Methanothrix sp.
CTTGTAGGCAGTCTTCATCCCTATCCCTGCTCCATCAAAATATTTATGGAACCCTAACTAGATATCTATTTCGATTCAAGTTCAATAGCAGTAGGTACGGCATTCATCCCGCACCCTGAAGGGAGCGGGTCTTCTGCCTGCTTTTCTATAACCGAGGACAGAAAGGCCGGAAGGCATATCCTAGATCTTGCTGTGGACAAGGCTGAGGCCTGGGTGGACGTCACGGGCGGATTTGCAATGGAGCTTTCGACAACCTGCGACTTCTACAACGTGGACCTGACTCAGGATCTGCAGGAAGAGCTGGAGAAGGTTGAGTGATGAAAATCTCAGATCATGGCGCTATTTGGGCCATGATCTACTTCAGGAATTATGCCGATTCCTGCCACGCAAGATCTTCAGTGCTTCAAACCACAGAATGCTCGCCATTCCTGCCACAAAACAGATGGCGATATCTATAAAATGCAGATAAGCAAAGCTGAATAGTTCCCGGAGGAATGGAACGTATATCGCCATTGCCAAGAATATCAGGGCACCTGCTACCACCCACCAAAGAGCAGGATTAGGGGTGCTCATGGTATCGAGGATAGTCCTGGACCAGGATCTGTTTGCGAGAATTAGGCTTAAGTTTGCGACTATGAGTGTCGTATAAGTCAGTGCCCTGGCTTCAGCTTCATCCTGGTCACGATAGAGTGAGACGGTGAAAACTGCCATGACGATGACCAGAACGCTCAAGCCTTGAAGCAGACTGAGTCCCATTGCATGCCTGCTAAACAGAGGAGCTTTTGGATCTCTGGGTGGTCGGTTCATCACATCTGTCTCCTCCGGTTCAGCCTCAAAGGCAATTGAGCAGGCGGGATCTATGATAAGCTCCAGCAAGACCACGTGAACCGGGAAAAAGATTAGCGGCCAATTCAGGAGCACAGGAATAAGCGAAATTCCCGCGATGGGCACATGGATGGCCAGAATGTAGGCCATGGCCTTTTTAATATTATCGAATATCCTGCGGCCTAACGTTATAGCTTTGACTATGGACGAGAAGTCGTCGTCCAAAAGCACCAGAGACGCTGACTCGCGGGCCACGTCTGTGCCCCTCCCACCCATGGCGATTCCGATATTGGCAGCTTTTAGGGCAGGTGCATCATTAACGCCGTCGCCGGTCATGGCCACAACCTCTCCATTGGCCTTTAAAGCCTGAACAAGCCTCAGCTTCTGTTCCGGCACAACGCGAGAGAAAATACAAACATCTCTCACTCGCGTTGTAAGTTCCTGATCGCTAAGTCTTTCCAATTCAGGCCCGGTAATGACCTGATCTGTCGGCAGACCGATTTGTCTGGCTATAGACTGAGCGGTGCCTGGATAGTCTCCGGTTATCATCACCACCCGGACACCTGCAGAATAGCATTCTTTGATAGCCTCGGGAACGCCTGGCCGAACAGGATCCTCCATGCCTATCAAGCCCAGAAATCTAAACTCGAAGTCATGCTGTCCATCTGGCAGATCAGTCTCCTGGAAGGATGCTGCAGCCACACCCAGGACACGCATTCCCTCCTGGGCCATGGCCTGGACGTCTTTGGAAAGTTCACTTTGCCGATCAGAATCGAAGTGGCATAGTTCCGCCATAGCTTCAGGTGCACCTTTTGCAGCGATAACATACTCATTTCCTAAAGGCGACCTCCAGACGCGTGACATTGCTAACAGCTTCTTTGATAACGGATACTCTTTCACCAGCTCCCAGTCCATGTGAATGTGCTCAGTCTTGGCCAGGTAGTCTTCGCCTAGTTTTTTAAAGGCCTTCTCCATCGGATCGAAGGGATCCATCTGACTGGCCAGAATGGAAAACTCAATCACCTCATGAACGGTATCTGGCAAAAGGCTTCCGCCATCATTTAATTCAAAGAACTCGCCTCGGGCGAATATCTTCTTCACCTTCATGCGGTTCATGGTCAGAGTGCCGGTCTTGTCCACGCATAGAACAGTAGCCGAACCCAGCGTCTCTACTGCCGGAACACGCCTGGTCAGAACGTTGTTCTGTGAGATCCTCCAGGCCCCCAGAGCCAGAAAAACTGTTAAGACCACAGGAAACTCTTCTGGCAGCACTGCCATGGCCGTGGTTATGCCAGCCAGGAAGCCTTGAAGCCAGTTGCCTCGGGTTAAGCCATAGGCGATTACTACCAGCAGGCATAGACAGAGCCCGAATATGGCAAGGTTACGTACCAGCAGATTAGTCTCTTTTTGAAGAGCCGTCTCCTCAGACTCGACCTGTTGCAGAGCCCTTCCAATCTTGCCAATCTCGGTGTTCATTCCTGTTGCCCTGGCCACTGCCACACCCTGGCCCTGCACAACAAGGCTTCCAGAGTAGATAAATGGCAAATCGTCTCCACCCGGTCGAGTCATCTCAGGCAATTTTTCCAGGCTATCAGAGCATATCTTTCGCACAGAGACAGATTCACCTGTGAGAAGCGATTCGTCTGCAGAAAGGTTAGTGCAGCTCAGCAAAACTGCGTCAGCAGGCACACGATCGCCTTCTGCAAGAACGATCAGATCTCCTGGGACCACATCCCGTCCGGCTATCCGTCTCTGTTCGCCATCCCGGATTACCAGTGCACGAGGACTTGACAGGTCTCGCAGAGCTTCCAGGGCCCGCTCGGTCTTGCGTTCCTGGTAAAAAGTTATGCCCATAACAACTAAAACGGATCCCATGAGTATCAAGGCCTCTTGAAGATCTCCAAGCATTAGATAGACAAGCCCACCCGCTACCAGGAGCAGGAACATTGGCTCCTTGACAACTTCAAAAGCGATGGCAAAGCCGCTGCGGGATTTGGCAGAGGGCAGCTCGTTGTAGCCTACTTCTTTTAGTAGCTTTATAGCCTCGGCTTCAGAGAGGCCTTTAGCGATTTCTATATCAAAATTCTCAGCCAATAGCATAACCTTTTTTGCACAATAGCCTTTGTACTTTAGATATGGAACTATTTAATAGAATCTATGATCCAAGGCTGCCTGCATTTACTTCATAGGTCTCTGTGAGAAAAGAGATGAC
The DNA here is from genome assembly GCA_028679775.1 of Methanothrix sp. Classification (GTDB taxonomy): domain Archaea; phylum Halobacteriota; class Methanosarcinia; order Methanotrichales; family Methanotrichaceae; genus Methanothrix. The sequence goes on from JAJRAX010000265.1 coordinate 3,038, forward strand.
ATATATTCTTAAATGATTTTCTATGCAATTCGCACATTTAATATATTCTGAGTATAACCGAGGACAGAATGGCCGGAGGGCATATCCTAGATCTTGCTGTGGACAAGGCTGAGGCCTGGGTGGACGTCACGGGCGGATCTGCAATGAAGCTTCCGACAACCTGCGACTTCTACAACGTGGACCTGACTCAGGATCTGCAGGAGGAGCTGGAGAAGATCGAGAAGTGAGCGGAATGGCCAATTATCGTCTCGTTTCTGAGATCACCAAGAAGCAACGCGAAATCTTGGATGCTCTTCGTATAATACATTAAGAATAATATTTAAGAAGACGTGTATAATGCAATGGTTATTATGCAGATTAAAAATGTTGCTGCAAGCAACCACAATGACCATGACACAAGAGCATATTTCTTCCGAGCAATCAATGAATTTATCCAAATTTCCTGGCATATCTCAGATATTAATACCTTCTCCTCACCTAGTTTTTCAATTGCATCTTTTTCATAATCTTGAGCACTCTTATAATTTTCAGCAATATGTCCGAAAAAGAGTATCGATTTTTCCTTATCGATTTTCATTTTTGGAATTATAGAAAACACGGCAAGTAAGAAGGAACCACAATAAGCAATAGCGCCTATGATAAATAATAATAATATTATGTCATTATTTACTATGTATTCTTTGATATTATTCATATTCGCAAATATTGAAAGTGCAATAACGCCATCTGCAGCCAATATTGCCCCCGCTTTAGCATCTGAAAATTTTATCAAATCAGTTACTAATATGTAATTATCCCAGAGAACTTCAATAATTTGATTCATAAGCATCTCTCTTAAGATCAATATTCTTAGAAATAAATTCTGCAGTACTTATGTCCATTATTATACAATTAAATATTTTCGCTTTCAATCCACCCAATATGCTTTTATGCTTTTCGGTCCCGCCTGCCACAGTTAATATAATGTCATAGTCTTCTGGTTTTTTCCGTGCGTTCTCAACTTTCTCTTGCAGCTTATGCAGTGATATATTTATTAAATTTGCCTGGAACAGCTCTAAATCAGGACCTTCTAGGATATAACCATCAGACGTAAATGGTTGATAACAAAATTCGCCAATAGCGCCCATATCTCTAAATTTATCAGTCAATTCAAGCTTTTTTGTCAATTTATTAAAACTATGAGTTTCGCCTTCACCGCCAATTTTTCCAAGACCAGTAATCATAAATTTAGCATTCTGCGCACCATCCATAAGGAAATCACAATCTTGTGCATAGGCTTCTTTTCTCTGTTTTGCCTTGGCAAGATCCGTCTCTTCCTTGGGGAATTGGGCCGCGAATCCCGTTGAATCAGGGAAGACTGTTGTAAAATAAGATACTATTCCTGCAGGTGATACTTCTTCCATTTCAGCAGTCATTGTGATTATCATAGGATATATCCTAATATTATGTATATCTCCATGATCCTTTCTTAGATTTTTTGCAATCTCCATTACAGTCGTTCCACAACTTGTGGCTATAGATGAACCAGGAGGTATCTTAAATTTGCGAATTTCATCCGCTGCAGCTCTAGCCAACTCTTTTTTCAATTCTGGTCCCTTGTATCTAACAACCCTAACTTTTTTTAAGTGATTATACTCTTTCTTTATTTCTTCTTCAAGCTCAATAGCCCTGGGAGTCACTATTTGAACATAGGTCTTTTTTTCAACGATTCCTTTTAATTCAGCGGTTTTCAGTAAGCGTTTAAGCTCTTCTATATTTACTTTATAACTTTCTGCCAAGGCCCTGCAGTCTTCCTTAGCTTCATAATACCTCTTCGAGATTTCGACCAGCTTATCATCCAACATCAAATCATAAACATATAGTTTCATCGTTCTATATTTTTCATCCTCTAACTGCCTATGGTAAGAATATTTGTCCTTGGTGGAGGTCTCAACTATTTTACCATAAACATCATCAGTAATTACTATAGAATCAGGGACGCCAATTAGCTTATTATTTTTGCAGAGCCACGTATAATCATTAGATTCAAATGTTTCTGAATCGATATCTCCTTGCGCCATGCCCAAATGAAGGCAGATCCTAATTTTGAATGGTTTTGTATCTGGAGATTTTTGCTTATCTATATAACTATTTATCAATAGATCTTCTGCAGCATTTAGCATTTTGTTAATTCCATTGAATGAGAAATCACCACCATCTCCTAACCACTTGATCTTTTTCCCTCCATATTTTTCAATCTTTTTGCATGTATAGTCTATTAAATATTCGTGGATTTTTTTCCTATCTCCTTCTGAGAATTGGCTGCTATTAACAGTATCTACACTCAGAAATCCAAATGCCTTTAAGTCCTTGTCTAATTTACTGCTCGCCATAAAATGCACCAAGCCAAATCTCTCGAATTTTTTATTTTTTTCGGCTAATTTATCGTTTCTTGTTTCATCTTTATAGTTAATAAATGTTTTTCAGTTCAGAATTTGTATTCATCGTATATTATAAATATAACTCATGAGCGCTTCAATTGAAAAATTGATCTTGAGTCATGCGAGATAGTGCTTCAAGTACAATGATTACAGATGGTGACTTCAGTAATGTGAATAGACCCACGATCTGCAGTCTGAGCTGGAGAAGATTGAGAGAGGTGTGAAATAGCCGAACCTCACTTGTTTATTTTTCAAATTTAAATTGGTCTGAAAAGGGTTAAGTCCATCCTCCACCCATCCTCTCCCTATCCAACAAGAAAAACCGTGAGACCCTTCAAATGAAGTCGATTACCATAAAAGGTGCCCGCGAGCACAACTTAAAAGACATCTCAGTAGAGCTGCCCCGCGACAAATTCATAGTCATCACCGGCGTCTCGGGCTCAGGCAAGTCCACTCTCGCCTTTGACACCATCTACGCCGAAGGCCAGCGCCGCTACGTCGAGTCCCTCTCAGCTTACGCTCGCCAGTTCCTGGGCCAGATGGACAAGCCCGATGTGGACAGCATCGATGGTCTCTCGCCTGCCATTTCCATCGAGCAGAAGACCACATCCAAAAACCCGCGCAGCACTGTTGGGACGGTGACAGAGATCTACGACTACCTGCGCCTGCTATTTGCCAGAATCGGTGTGCCCCACTGCCCGGAGCACGGCATAGTGATCCAGTCCCAGTCGCCTGAGAGAATTGCTGATAGCATTTTAGAGGAAGCGCGAGTGCAGTCGAGAGCGCAACAAGGATCTGTTGGTGAAGACGGTTTAAAAACAGACTCTAAAGAATCGAGCATCAGCCAGGCCACAATCCTCGCCCCCGTGGTTCGCCAAAAGAAAGGAACCTACGGCCAGCTCTTCGCAGATCTGAACGCCGAGGGCTTTTCAAGGGTGCGGGTGAACGGCGAGATCCGCAGAACGGATGAGACAATTGAGCTGGACCGCTACAAAAAGCACAACATAGATGTAGTCATGGACAGGCTCGACCCTGGCGAGGATCGGTCCCGGCTGGTGGAGGCCATCGAAAATGCTCTCGCCAAAGCCGAGGGCCTGGTCATTGCCCTCTTCGGCCCCGAAAAAGAAAAGCTCTACTCGGCCACGATGGCCTGTCCTGTCTGCGGAATGGTTTTTGAGGAGCTGCAGCCTCGCATGTTCTCCTTCAACAGCCCATTTGGTGCCTGCGAGAGCTGCAATGGGCTAGGCATCAGGATGGAGTTTGATCCGGATCTGATCATACCCGATAAGGAGCTGTGCATAGCCGACGGTGCGGTAGCTCTGTACAGGAATGCAATCGACGGCTGGAGGGGCCAGCACCTGGCAGCTGTCGCCAAGCACTTCGGCTTTGATGTCCTCACCCCCATAAAAAACCTGAACGAGCAGCAGTACAGCGCTCTGATGTACGGCTCGGACGAGAACATTTCGTTCTCCATGAGCATGAAAAATGGTGACGCCTACTGGATGCACAACGGTCTGTGGGAGGGGCTCATCCCCCAGAGCATCCGCCTCTACGGCCAGACGGCCTCCGAGTATCGCAGAGAAGAGCTGGAGAAGTTCATGCGAGTTCTTCCCTGCCCGGCCTGCCATGGCCGCCGGCTCAAAGAGAAGATCCTGGCAGTGAAGGTAGGTGAGCGGTCCATCGTGGATGTGACAGACCTCTCAGTTGTTGAGAGCCTCAGGTTCTTTGAAGATCTGGCAGGAAAGCTCACTGAAAAGGAGAACGAGATCGCCCGACAGGTCTTGAAGGAGATCACATCGAGGCTCGGGTTTTTAGAGCACGTGGGTCTTGGCTACCTCACCTTATCTCGAAATGCAGGAACCCTTTCAGGAGGCGAGGCTCAGAGGATTCGGCTTGCAACGCAAATCGGCTCCAACCTCACCGGTGTGCTCTACGTGCTTGACGAGCCATCCATCGGTCTGCACCAAAGGGACAATGCCCGGCTCATTGAGACTCTAAAAAAGCTGCGAGACCTTGGAAACACCCTCATAGTAGTCGAGCACGATGAAGAGACAATTCGGGCCGCCGATCACGTGCTCGACATCGGTCCAGGAGCCGGAATTCACGGAGGATTTGTGGTGGCCCAGGGAACGCCCCAGGAGATCGAGGCCAATCCCGCCTCGCTCACCGGCCAGTACCTCAGCGGGAACAGGACCATCGATGTACCCTCGAATCGTCGCAAAAGCCGCGCATTCATTCGCCTTTTGGGCTGCAGTGAGAACAACCTGAAAAACATTGACGCTGCGATACCAATAGGTGTTCTGACTGTCGTCACGGGAGTCTCGGGTTCAGGCAAGTCCACACTAATCTACGACACCCTCTACAGGGCGCTCATGAAGAAGATCTACAAGTCCAGCACCGAACCTGGGCAGTTTCATGAGATCGTCTTCGACTCTGAGGTTGACAAGGTGATAGTAATCGACCAGAGCCCAATCGGCAGGACTCCTCGATCCAATCCTGCTACCTACACCAAGATCTTCGATCCCATCCGCCAGGCCTTCTCTGAGATGAAGGAGGCGAAGGTGCGGGGATACAAAGCAGGCCGCTTCTCCTTCAATGTTCGAGGTGGCCGCTGCGAGGCCTGTCAGGGTGACGGCCTGATCAAGATCGAGATGAACTTTCTGCCTGACGTCTACATCGAGTGCGAGGAGTGCAAGGGCACCCGCTACAACAAAGAGACCCTGGATGTCAAGTATAAGGGCAAGTCCATTGCCGAGGTGCTGGACATGACTGTTGAGGAGGCACGAGAGCACTTCGAGAACATCCCGGCCATTCGTTCAAAGCTTGACACTTTGCTGGGTGTAGGTTTGGGCTACATCAAGCTGGGGCAGAGCTCGACCACTCTCTCTGGGGGTGAGGCCCAGAGGATTAAGCTCACCCGCGAGCTGGCAAAGCGGGGCACTGGCAGGACCATCTATCTGCTCGATGAGCCCACAACCGGGCTTCACTTCGAAGATGTCAAGAAGCTTATATCCGTTCTGGACGACCTCGTGGCAAAGGGCAACAGCGTTGTGGTAATCGAGCACAATCTCGATGTCATCAAGTGCGCAGACTACATCATCGACCTGGGCCCGGAGGGCGGCAACGCGGGAGGATGGGTCGTGGCGGCAGGGACGCCTGAGGAGGTAGCGGCGGTGGAGGCGAGCCACACCGGCAGGTACCTGAAGACGCGAGTTGGAGCACCGGACAAGTCGATGAAAATGAAGGGCACAAGAGGCAGGGACAACAAGAGCGCAGGCGAATAAATGCAAGCATTGCGACCGAGAATGCCATTGCATAAATACCAGCACGCTAC
>JAJRAX010000266.1 GCA_028679775.1 Methanothrix sp.
GCCGAGATGAAGAAAAAAGCGGCAGAATTACGCGCCAAAGCGAAATGAGTTCGAACTCCTGCAGAATTCTTCAAGAATGCGGGGCCGCATGACGAGAGCTGCGTTTGCCCCCATTCTTTAAAATCAAGATTAATGATATCGTTTTTTGCCGTGCGAAAGCAGTTCAACTAAGCAAGTTTGACGCTCACTGATTCGAAGATGCTTTTCGTTGTATCCCAGGGGAGATCTGAGCCGATGAAACAGATGATCGATCCCGAACCGTTGCTTTCGTCAGGGCTGAATCCGGCGATATATAATGGACTGTCCCCGCCAGTATCGACCGTTGCCAGAATTCCTTCATGACCGTCGATTGTATATGATTCTGTCTCGTAATCTGCCCGGCGAGGCATCATCTCGGATTGTTCGAGGCAATGAACTAGCGCAGATATCTGTTTTTTGCCGGATATTTGCTCATCCAGCGATCTGGATTGACTCATCTCATGAACCTCTATCATCACCTGGCTGGAGGCACCATCATAGGTCACTGTAGCTGGGTAAATCGAGTATTGGAACTCTGAGGTCGTCTTGTCGTAATCATGCTCCAATTCGGTGCTTTCTCCTGTAACGATTGAGTAAGCTCCTCCAATTGATAGGTCCAATGATACGCTTGCGGGTCCAATGTCAACGGCATCATTGGACGCAAGGGCTATTGTCGCTGCCATGCACATCAGGCAGATGGTAACTAACAGTCTACTCATATTCATCTATTTTTCACTCCGTTTAATGTTGCGCTATCATATATTTGCATCAATTTGCAGGCAGATCATTTTATTATGGCTCTGATGCAGCTTCACGGTATTCTCGAACGATAGATAAAGGTTAGGCCGAACGAACGAAAGACTTTCCTAACAGAAGAGCTGCCCAAAAAAAAGATAACAATCTTTAAAAACGTTCTCTTTTAAAAAATAGCTCCTTTAATGGTTTCGTTTGAGCCAGCAACCTGCTTTCCTTGGTATTTTAGTTTTTGGAGATTGATTGGGCTGCTACAAGCTTGGCATATCTTCCTCCGAGAGCCATCAGCTCCTCGTGTCTGCCCTGCTCAGCCGCTCTTCCCTCCTGCATGACGATGATGCGATCTGCATCTACAACTGTGCTCAGCCTGTGGGCGATCATGATGATTGTATGCCCACTTCTTTCTCTCATCAGCGTGTTCTTGATGAACCTCTCGCTCTCTGCATCCAGGCTGGATGTGGCCTCGTCCAGCACGAGGATGGGGGCGTCTTTTAGGAGCGCTCTGGCGATGGCGATCCTCTGCCTCTCTCCGCCGGAGAGTCGAATGCCTCTCTCGCCTACAGTTGTGTCGTAGCCCTGAGGAAGCGACATTATGAAATCATGAATTATCGCCTTGGTGGCTGCTGCCTCGACCTCTATATCGCTGGCATCAGCTCTGCCCAGACGAATGTTCTCCCGAATGGTATCGTTGAACAGGAATACATCCTGAGCCACAACGGAAAAGCTCTTTCGAAGCTCTTCAAGCGGATAGCTTTTGAGATCCCGCCCGCCAAGCATTATCCTTCCGGATGGCGGATCCCAGTATCTCATGAGAAGACTGATCACCGTGGACTTGCCAGCACCGCTCATTCCGACCAGTGCAACAGTTGATCCTGCCGGCACTTCAAAGCTCAGATCCGTCAAAACCATATTCTCTTCTGGATTGTATCCAAAAGCCACATTATTAAAAGAAATTGAAAGCTCCTCTGGTCCGGGCAAGGCTGAGCTGCCTTCGTCTCTGACCGCGGGCAGATCATCGAGAATGGAAAAGAGCCTTCTGGCTGCTGCAAACGCGAGAGAGAGCTGCTTTGAGACCTCCACAACGCTCATCATGGACGTAAAGACGCTTGCTGCTAATATCGTAGCTATCGGGAGGTCTCCTGCGGAAAGCTCTCCTCCAGCCACGAGCTGTGATCCGGTCATGAGGATTATTATGATGCCGGATGAGACGATACTGACACTGATTGCGCTTTGAATCCCGGAATTTTTCGCTTGCCTGGCCTGAAGAGCTATCAATGCATCTGTGTTCCTGGACATCTCCTCTAAACGCCTTTGTTCATAGCCAAAGGCCAGGATCTCTTTCATCGCCTGCAGTCCGTCCAGCACATGGGAATGCAGGTCCGCCAGCTCTGACCTCATCCTGTCACCCAGGGCTGAGCCCAGATAGAATGCCAGGCGAGGCATAAGTGCCAGGAGGGCCAGAAAGATAAGCAGGATTTTTGCGAGGTCTAGGTTCATGCTGGCAAGAGCGCTCAGGGATAATACAGGAACAATCACCGCTACAACCGTCGGGCCTGCAGTGTGAGCAAAGAACAGCTCTAAAAATTCAATATCAGAGATGGCTGCGGTGATCAGGTCTCCAGTACGCCGGCGGGCGAGTCTTGCTGGAGCGAGTGGCTCGATGATCCGATAGAATTCATCTCTCAATGTGACCAGCATCCGATAGGCTGCCACATGGGCAAGGTATGGCCCCAGGTAACCGAATGAGCCCCTCGCTAGGCCGAGCAGTATCATTGCTCCTGCATAGGGGTA
>JAJRAX010000267.1 GCA_028679775.1 Methanothrix sp.
GCGCCGGCCTGTGACTCATTCATGCCTTCTCCACTATCCATAATTACAAAGATTATTAAACTCCGACCCCTATAAAGGTTTCCGAAATGACCGAGAAGCAATGCGAGATTTGCGGCGCTGAGATCTCAGGAGCACCTCAGAAGATAGTGATCGACGGCTCAGCGCTAGAAGTATGCAAGAGCTGTATGCGCTTCGGAAAACCAGAAGACAAATGGTCTCCGGTTCCAAAGAAGATGGTCCCAGTAGAGAGGGCGTTTACCATAAAACGACCTAAACCACGCGACCATTTTAGAGATTTGGTGGAGTTGGTCCCGGATTTCGGGCGTAAGATCCGTGAGGCCAGAGAAAGCATGGGTCTATCTGTTGAGGATCTGGCAGCCAGGATCAAAGAGAAGGCAACGCTCTTAAAGAAGATCGAGCGGGAAGAGATCTCTCCAGAGGATGAGGTCAGAAAGAAGCTCGAGCGGGAGATGAAGATCAAGCTCACCGACCAGGCGAGCGAGACTCGCGTCAAGTCGGCGATGGCAGGCCGCGGATTGACCTTAGGGGACATAGCCAGCATCAAACGGAAAAATGAGAAATGATCGCCAGTGCTGCTCGATATGTCATCGGTGGTGGCGTGATTGTATATCCCACCGAGACCGTTTACGGCCTGGGTGCCAATGCCCTAGATGAGCAAGCGGTTATGAGGGTTTTTCAGATCAAAAAAAGGCCTCTCTCCAATCCCATCTTTCTGGCCGTCTCCAATTTCGATATGCTCAGAAATGTTGCCGAGGTCAGCCGTGCCGATCTGGACCTTTTAGAGCAGATCATGCCGGGGCCAGTCTCAGTTCTGGTCCAGAAGAAGAGCGTAGTCCCGGATATACTCACCGCCGGTTCGCCATTTGTTGGCATCAGATATCCGGATCATGAGACTGCTTTGAGGATCATCGATCTGGCCGGGCCCATCACCTCTACCAGCGCCAACCGCACCGGATCGCCTGCACCTACAAGCGTTGCCGCCGTATCTGCGGAGATTGCTAATCGAGTTGATGCGGTAGTAGACGGCGGAAAGTGCGCATATGGCCAGCCCTCAACCCTTCTGGATCTGGAGAAGCGGGTGATCGTGAGGCCAGGTGCGGGTCTTGATAAAGTAATGAAGGCGATATCGTGAAGGCCAGAATCAGGGACTTCGTCGAGACAAAAGATGGGTGGCTATTCGCCGTCGCCGATTACAACCACCCTCATGGCCTTCGCTGTATGCTGCGTTATGTTCCCGACGAAGCCGGAGAACGGCAGGTTAACGGAAAACGCTACAAAAAGATGGATTTCGAGCCCGCCTTCCAGTTCCTCCGACAGGAGCGGCCTCTTTGGGTCTCAGATTTGCATGTGGTCCCGACGACCGAAGTTTCGAGGATCTTTTCGCCATCCGAGGCACTCATCTCAGTCGCGGAGCGGGATTCTCGGGTGAGGACCATTGCCAAGACCCTGGTCGAGGGTGGCGTGGGCTGGGAGCAGATGGGAATCACCGGCTCAATGCTTGTCGGACTGCAGGGCAATAGCTCGGACATCGATTTTGTTGTCTACGGTCCTACCTGGTGGAAGGCCAGGGATCTCATAGCTAGTGCGAAGGCAGACGGCAAAATCGGGGACCTTGACGAGGCCACCTGGAGGAAGATTTACTCCAAGAGAAAGCCGGAGATCAGCTTCGAGGAGTTCATGCTCCATGAGTTGCGTAAAGGCAATCGAGGTCTCATCGATGGCACCTACTTTGACCTCCTCTTCACCCGTGAGTGGAACCAGATAGAGCTGCAGCCATCCGGCAGGCCAGCAGGAGCTGGTCGCATCGAGGCCAATGTGACCAATGCCGACTTTGCCTTCGACAGCCCAGCCATATTCAAGCTGGACCACCCGGAGGTAAATGAGATATTCTGCTATTCTCATACATATGCAGGCCAGGCGCTCCCAGGTGAGAGAATTGAAGCGAAAGGGGTGCTGGAGGAGACAGATAACGGCCTTCGCCTTGTGGTGGGAACCACTCGCGAGGCCCGCGGAGAATGGATCAGATCGCTCACTTTGCTGGAAAACTAATTATAAAAATTCATTGATAAAGAGGTCCTTTGCATGTTACAAGTTCGTCCTTTTGATATCGAGATAGGTCAGCACAAAGTCATGCTCAATGTAACGGATGCCAGAGAGAGAGGCCTTAACGCAGGCGACCGGGTGAGGGTGAGGGCTAAAGGTGTCGCGACAACTGCTATCCTCGACACCACTCTGGAGATGGTAAAGGTGGGTGAGATCGGCATATTCACCGAGGCCATGAAGGAGCTTAATGGGCCTACAAGTGTGGATGTCCTGCATGCACCAAAGCCTGCATCACTTTGCTATATCAAGAGCATGATGGACAAGCAGAAGCTAACCGAGGATCAGATAAGAACCATCGTGCAGGATATAGTAGATAATAACCTCAGCGAGATCGAGCTGGCAGCTTACGTCACAGCTTCCTACATCCACAATATGGACAGCCAGGAGGTGGAATGGCTCACCCGGGCCATGATCGATACCGGCGAGCGGATTCACTTTGACACCCATCCCGTGATGGACAAGCACAGCATCGGCGGCGTCCCCGGCAACAAGGTCTCGCTCCTGATCGTGCCCATAGTTGCGGCAGCCGGACTTCTCATACCCAAGACCAGCTCTCGCGCCATCACCGGAGCAGGAGGGACGGCGGATCTGATGGAGATCCTGGCGCCGGTGGAGTTCTCTGCCGATGAGATCAAGGAGATGACTGAGAAGGTTGGAGGAGTCATCGTCTGGGGCGGAGCCACCAACATCGCCCCCGCTGACGACAAGCTGATCAAGGCTGAGTATGCTCTGTCCATCGATCCCTACAGCCAGATGCTCGCATCCATCATGGCCAAGAAGGGAGCCGTCGGAGCTGACGCGGTTGTTGTGGACATGCCGGTAGGACCGGGCACCAAGCTCGCAACTCCTGAAGATGGCCGAACCCTGGCCAAGGACCTCATCGATCTGGGAGAGCGTCTGGGAATCCGAATGGAGTGTGCCATGACCTTCGGCGGATCTCCGGTAGGCCGCACCATAGGCCCGGCTCTCGAGGTACGCGAGGCGCTCACCGTTTTAGAGAACAAGGGTGGCCCGAACAGCCTCACTGAGAAGAGCCTCTCGTTAGCGGGCATACTGCTTGAGATGGGGGGAGTAGCCACACGAGGAGACGGCTATAAAGCTGCAGAGGATATCCTCACAAGCGGAAAGGCCCTGGCCAAACTCAAGGAGATCATCGAGATTCAGGGTGGCGACCCAAAGATCAAGAGCGAGGATATCGTTACCGGTGAGAACTGCGCGGACATCTTGGCTCCTGCGGGTGGCTACGTCGTTGCCTTCTTCAATAAGCGATTGGTAGAGCTGGCTCGCATGGCCGGTGCTCCCGCTGACAAGAAAGCAGGCGTCACCATCCACAAGAAGATGGGCGAGATCGTGAAGAAGGGAGAGTCGCTCATCACCATCTGTTCTAGCAGCGACTGGCAGCTTGAGGCTGCAGTCAAAGATGCCAAACGACAGATGCCAATCGTAGTCGAGGGAATGCTCCTGGAGAGATATCCCCGGATCACTGAGCTGTAGGGGCAGAAAAAATGCAGGTTGCTATCATCTATCATGAGGATTTTGGGAAGAAAGGGTTTAGCGTCCTCAAGGAACGCATCCAGCCATCCTTTGAGAAGCTCATGGAGTCTGGGCTTGTGGACGGAGAAGATGTGCAGGTCTTCAGGGCCAAGCCGGCGCCAATTGAACTTGTGGAAGAGTGCCACACCGCCTCACACATGCTGAACATGAAAAACGATCCCTACCGGGAAGTGGCCATGCTCTCCGTCGGCAGCGTGATGATGGCTGCGGAGATGGTGGCCACCGGACAGGCTAAAAGGGCTTTCGCCTACACCGGGACTGCTGGGCACCATGCCTCACGAGGCAGTTGCTGGGGCTTCTGCTACTTCAACGACGTGGCCATCACCATCAAGCGTCTCCGGCAGATGGGTCTGGAGCGTTTTCTCATAGTGGACGTCGATCCTCACTTTGGAGACGGCACCCGCGACTTCTTTAAAGATGATGCCAATGTGTTTCACATCAACCTGCACAGTGGCAGCGATGAGGTGCTCGATACTGAAAAGAACAACTATGACTTTGGGATTACCTTTGGAGCCAAGAATGAGCGATTCCTCACCACACTCAAGAGCGCTCTTGATCTGGTCAAGGATTTCGACTTCCAGATGGCTTTTCTCATCTTCGGGCACGACTCTCATCAGGACGACTACGGTGGATTTGATCTCACCATCGAGGCCTACCCCAGGATGGCTCAAATGATACTGGATGCCGTGGGCGAAAGGGGATTGGTTGTGGTGCTCAGCGGCGGCTCATGTGTTCATGTTGCCGAGCGAGTTATTCCAGATGTGATCTCCGTTCTGGCAGGCAGGTGGCCGGCTTGAGGATGACCTCCAACTGTTACCCCTGCATCCTGGACCGGGCCAAGTTCGAGTGCGACATCGTATTCACCAAAGAAGAAGAGAAGAAGGGAGCTGTGGAAGAGCTGCTGGACTACATGGCCTGCCACAAGGGCGGAGTGCCGGCGCTGGTGGGCACACAGCGAGAGCGCATAATCAAGAGGCGCAGCAGTAACCCTGATCCATATCAGAGCCTGAAAGATGAGAGCAACCGCGTGGCCTCGAACCTTCTGCCGCTGGCCCAGGAGTTCTATGAGAGGGCAGAGGACGGGATAGAAGCACTGGTCAGGATCGCTGCTGCAGCCAACTCCATGGAGTTCGGGGTCAAAGGCCACGATTTCGATAACTCGACATTTGCCGGAGTTTTTTCGAGCACTCTTCGCGAGAGGCTTTATGGCGACATGGCCGAGATCAAAAGACGCTTGGAGGGCTTTTGCAATATATTCTATCTCACCGACAATTGCGGTGAGGTTGTATTCGATCTGTTTGTAATCGCCAGGCTTGAGGAGATGGGAAAACGAGTGGTGATTGGGTCGAAGTCTCAACCGGTGTTAAATGACGTCACAGTCTCGGAACTGAAGAGCATGACCAAGACAGAGGTCGTAGCCACGGGCGATATGGTAGGAACCGCTTTGGAGAGCCTGGAGCCACAGGCCTCTTCCCTTCTATTTGACCCAGACTGGCTGATTCTCTCCAAGGGCATGGGAAACTTCGAGACGATCACCGAGTTTGAAGATAGGCTCGCCGGTCGGCTCATCTACATCATGAGGGCCAAGTGCGAGGCAGTAGCTGTTGAGGTTGGCGTGCCCAAAGGAACTCTTGTGGCCAAGCCGGTTTAGGGCTCTTCAAATGTAGTTCATGTCTACTTCCTGGTCGTCCAGCTCTTCCGGCTCCTCAATGGCTGGCTCCAGGAGGGAGATGTCTATATCCAGGCCAAGAAGCTCTTTTACTGCAGCCAGCAGTCTGCTCGCCGCCCGAACGTCCACTGTATCGGATCCAGATGTGGTGGCAAGCAGACAGAACCCGCGCATACCATAGCTTGGCGCTAGCCCAGCCAAGAGGCCGTTCATACCTCCGATGGCACCACTCCGCAGAAGGGAGATCTTGCAGTCGTTCAGGGCTTTTGCAGATCCTAGGTCCGTCGCAGTACCAAGTATCGTTTCGCCGGTTTCTCCCACGTATGCCGCGAGGGTGATCACATCGGTCACTCCCTGCTCTTTAAGTGTCTGCAAAATCTCGTCCGCCAGTTCATGCATTCCCACAACATCGAGCGGCTGGGCATCACCTGACAAAATGAGAATGTTCTCTTTTTCCAGTGGCCGCATCAGTTCCCCATGCATGAGATCCGTCAATCCTTCCAAGACCATGACCTGAGGTGGAAAGCTATGTGAATAGAAGGGCCTTATGGTGCTGCATTTCAAAGCAGTAACCAGGAAATCGGTGGCTACTTTGCCCACGCTTCCGATTCCTGGCAGACCGCAAATGCAGATGAAACTGGACTCAAACATCGTTTGAAGGTCTGGCGTGCAGCTATAACATTCTTTCGCCAGCCTCAGTGACACATTGAAGCTGTATTCTCTATTTGCTGCCGATAGCTTCTATCATCCAGTTGAAGGCAATGGTCTCATTGGTATCTTCGAGTGCAAACTGTGCCGGCTGAATATTGTCTTTTTGGAATAAGAAGGAGTTGCCCGGCTCATCTACATTTACCATGCCGATAGGCGCAGCAGCGCGATCGTAGTAGACCACATAGAAGTCTCCCGTCACCTTTACCTCAGGGATCTCTATCTCGACGAATACCGGTTCAGTGGACAGGAAATACATATTCTGAGCATCGGCGAACTTGTAGAGAAGCTTGAGATCCTTGTCTCTGATCTCAATCATGATATTTCGGTCAGGCATGTATGTATTGTCTGTCTCATTGAATTCGCTATAGGCTAAAATTCGGACCTTTTGCAGCTTCCAGCCAGAAACAGGTGCCTTGAACTTCACTGCTTCACCCAGATCCAGATAGCCAAATGTTGCCGCTGCAGAGAATAGTGAATAGTTCATCTCAGAATAATTCTTTGTGCTATCTCCCGTCAGTACAGTCAAATCAGATTCTGCAGCCCATACCACACTACTGATGGCGAATAGTGCTGCACAACACAGGCAGACAATCAATAGCATTTTATTCATATGATCACCTATGATCTGCCAGACGATAATAATGCATATAAAGATTTTGATGAATAAATTAATAATTGATGATGGATGTGGCCGCTGGGATCATTCCTGGCGGCCTCTCTCATCCATCAAATTAATGCTAGTTTCCGCTAACTGCCATAATCCAGTTTACTGGTGTAACTAAATTCTCTCCGGTGGGCAGAGTCGAATTTATCAGACGATTTCCGTCCTCCACGTAGATGAAGGAGGTCTTGCTGGTCTCATTGATAGGTTCCGCGGCAACGACTACTGCTCCTCGATCGAAGAAGCACATATAGAACTCGCCGCTGACGGGTATCTGCGGTATATCGATGGTTAGCGGATACATTAAGGTTGCATTATGTGCGTAATTGGAGTACGGGAGCTGAGAATCCGCAAATTTGTAGAGCAACTTGAGGTCCTTGTCTCTGATCTCCAGGCCAATTATCCGCTCCATCGGAATGGATCCGTTAGTTCCGTTAAAGCCATCCCATGCATAGAGCTGCACGGCATTTATCTTCCAATTGGATTTTGGTGCATTGAACTTAACGGCCTCTGCAAAGAAAAATGCAGGAGCGCCTATGAACGAGACCAGATCAACTGGGAAAATATCCTTATCGGTAAGATTGCCTTCGTATGAATACAGGATCTGGTCGTTCGAAGATTTTTCATTGGCGGCAGCAGATATGCCAGCCAACAATAGTGCCAGTAAACAGGATATGATAATCTGTAAAAGCATCTTATTCAATTGATCACCTTTGCTGGTCAGGATGAATTTGGGCCATATAAAGATTCTGATGAATAGAATCGCCTGGGTATCTCATCCAAAAAGAAAAATTTTCAGCTTAAATTAGATACATCATCGCATAGATGGCATAATTCTTCCGGTGAAGAGGGCAATCGCCCGGAGCATGTACAAATGCCCGATCGATTCCCTCTCATGCAGAGTACTGCAGCTCCTACTCACCAGCAGCTCTGATTACCCAGTTTACCTGGGTTGCCTTGGCGCCTTCAATTCTGAATTCTGCCGGAATCAGCTCGCCGTTCAAGCTATTGAATATATAGGAATTTCCAGTTGCGTTCTCTAGTTCCACGCCAATCCTCATGGCACTTCGATCATAGAAGATGATATAAAACTCGTCAGTCACTGGAAGGGCAGGGATATCGATCCCACGTATCGCCGGTGCTGAGTAGGTGAAGTATGCATTTTGCGTATCTGCAAGTCTATAAAGCAGGTTTAAGTCCAGATCTCTTACCTCAATGAGGAAATTGCTGGGTGAGGGAACTGTCATGCTCGTTTCGTTATAGCCATTCCATCCCAACACTCTTATCTCCTTAAGTTTCCAGCCAGCTTTTGGTGCGGTGAACTTTACTGCTTCGCCAACGTCAAATGAATTGATGCCCCAATCCTGGCCAGAGGAATACATGGTTAAATTCATATTGGAAATATTGGTCCCGCTGTCCTGAAAGAGCACGGTCATGCTTGAGCCGGCACTCTCCTCACTGCTTTGGGATACAGCATCGCCCGCTAAAGCTAAAAAACAGAAAGCTGAAATCAATAAAATCATCATCTTCATTCTGTCACCCGAATATGCGAATTAAATTTGATCTTTATATAGATGGTGCCAGAATGTCGGCACCGATATCATTATGAAGATCAATGCAAAAAAGTTATTGATCTGGTATTCTGCTGCCACTTATGTTTTGGCGCAGGTGCAATCAAAGATTCCCTGTACGTTTCTGCCCCTTTTGTCCAGCTCGTTCATTTCGAAAAAGCCGCCGTTACAGCAGGGCAGCCATGAATCCTCCTTCTCTTCGTCATCTTCCACATTGTTGAATGTCAGGTCCTCTTTGATGTGGTAAGATCCGAAATAGTCTTCCTCCAGCATAAAGTCTGGACTGTGCCAGGCCTTCATAGCCGTTCCAAGAACTGCAGCCCCTTCATCCTCATCTTCGGGCTCATCGTCTTTGGGGATCTCTGAAATCTGTATGCCAGCAAAATGAGCCCTGCCTTCAATCATATCCTCCTCTAATTTCATAGAGGTTTTCTCAGCATCCAGTGAGGTATTGAGAATCAATTCAAGCCCCTTTGCATCCTGTATCCTGTTGCTGATGGAATTGAGGGCATCTCGGTTCTTTATCCAGGTATTCTCATTGACTCTGGAATCGAAGACGACGACATGGTCTGCATAGTATTGAGTGCCTATGGCCATTGTCGATTTGCCGTATGTGATTTTATGGTCTTCATCCATGTTGATGATGCTGGTCGTATCCTCGTCATCTTCGATTATTTCGCCATCTTCATCGTAAGCTCCGTTGACCCAGGTCATGTTATAATATGAACTCTCTGCATAAATCGTGGACTTCGAATCGACCTCGCCGCTTGCATGAGCATTATTTCCTGCTTGAACTCCGTTATTGAATGCTCCTTCCGTTCCAAGGACATCAGGCATCGATGTCCTCATGTAGGCGACAAAGAAGCCTGTCCCGGCAACACTCTGCTGCATATCAAATGTAAGATTTTTCGTCTCAGCAGTAGTCGGATTTTCGTATGGCACCATCTCGCCCCCAGCAGAACTCAGTCCTACCATTATTATGAGTGCCAGCAGTATATTCTCTTCTTTCGTATCATTCCCTCCCAGATGGAATAAGACTCTTTCAAAGCATTAATTGAATATGCTATTTTAAGTTATCCTCTAAAAATATGAAAAAATAATACTCTGTCTTTTCATTTTATATTAATCTGCGATCATTCAAAATGAGGATTAGGGCAATGTTATCAATTGCATTAATTCAGAGTAGTTGGATATCGATGGCCATAATCGTCTGATTATGCCTCATAATTCCAAACACCCATGCCTCCATGGCATAATAACTTGAAATTTTTCACATATAGTATGCATGTCGATATCTTTTTATAATTAGAAGAAGCTTAATACTTTTCGGTGAAATCATGCACATTCCTGATGGCTATCTGGGGCCATATACATATATCGCGTTATGGATCATAATGATCCCTATCTGGTATTATGCGGGAAATAAGCTTGGCAGAGAGCTGAAGTCAAGGCAAGTTCCCCTGCTGGCGCTGGCAGCCGCATTTTCCTTTGTAATCATGATGTTCAATGTTCCAATCCCTGGGGGCAGCACTGGGCATGCCGTGGGTGCAGCGATAATCGGCATCGTCCTCGGTCCCTGGGCAGGAGTTATTGCCATATCTGTAGCACTCGTCCTCCAGGCACTCATGTTCGGTGACGGTGGAATTACTGCAATTGCCGCGAACTGCTTCAACATGGCTGTAATCATGCCCTTTAGCGGTTACTATATCTACAAATTCATTAGCGGCAGTGCTCCTCTCGCCTCATCTCGGCGGATAATTGCCGCGGCAGTCGCCGGTTATGTCTCCCTGGCCTTGGCTGCGACCTCTACTGGCATCATGTTCGGGATCCAGCCCCTGCTTCACAAGAGTGCAGAAGGAGTGCCCCTCTACATGCCATACAGCCTAAATATCACCGTTCCGGCGATGTTATTGGAGCACATATTTGGCTTTTCCATTCTGGAGGCAGTGATTACGGCGCTGATCTTCGTTTATATACAGAAGACTGATTCATCTCTGTTATATGGGGAGAAGGAAATGGCTATTGAACGCAAGAGAAAGAAAGGGACGACTGCTTGAGGGATGATTATGGATAAGACTGTAAAGAAACTGGCCATAGGCCTCTTGGTCCTGGTGATTCTATGTCCACTTGGTCTCCTGGCTATTGGCGAGACATTTGGGGAATGGTCGAATGAGGAGATGCAGGAAAAGCTGGGGTTTGTGCCGCCTGGCCTCGAAAGCCTCTCTAGTCTATGGAGCGCTCCCCTGCCTGATTACGCTCTTCCCGGCAGCGGCGATACCATGACAATGGCTGCGGCTGCGTACATCCTATCAGCAGTTATCGGCGTTGTCCTGTGTGGCGGCTTTCTGTACCTCATAGGAAAGAAGCTCGCTAGGGACTAGCACCACCTTTTTATTTGTTCGCTTTTTTCCAGTTATTAGATGGACTAAATTAATACGAATCATAGGAGAACGATGATACCGAACTGGATGAACCAGGCTGATGTCCAACCATGCCATTGCTCAACTGTGCGTCATGGCAAGAAGGGTTTCGTGGGAAAGACCATCGATGGAATTTTAGGTTTCCTCGATGAGGCCTTCCTCTCTGAGACCTTTTCGAGGAGGCCTGGGCTTTTGCAGAGCCTTGATCCTAGAGCCAAACTGGTATCAATACTGGCTTTGATCTTCGCGACTAGCCTGATCGGCGACCTGAGGGTTTTGGTTTTCATCTATGCACTGACTCTTTTGCTGTCGTATAAGAGCAAGATCGACATTGGATTTTTTGTCAAAAGAGTCTGGCTCTTCATTCCCATTTTTGCCGGAATAATTGCCCTGCCCATGGTCTTCAATATCTTCCTTCCCGGCGATCCACTCTACATCGTGGCCTACCTGGGTGCGGGAGCTCACCTTGGACCATTCTCCTTGCCCGACAACATATTCATCACCAGGCAGGGCACAATGGCTGCGATTATCTTTACAGTGCGCGTGGCCGCTTGTGTCTCTGCGGTGGTGTTGCTCTTTCTTACCACACCGCAGCAGATCCTTTTCAAGTCCCTGCGCACCGTAGGCGTCCCCAAGATCTATGTGCTTACATTGCAGATGGCCTACAGGTACATCTTCTTGCTCATGGACATGGTACGGGAGATGTATGTTGCCAAGAAGGCCCGAACCATTCGATCCAGAGGAATAATGGATGACCAGAAGTGGGTCGGAGGACGCATCGGCTATACCCTCGTCAGGTCTCTATCCATGAGCGAGAAGGTTCATATGGCCATGATGTCCAGAGGCTTTAGTGGCGAGGTTCATATCATGCAGGAATTCAAGATGACCAATCGAGACTATCTGTACGGGGCTCTTGCCATATCCATAAGCCTGGTGCTGGTGATGATCTCTCAAAATATCATCAGGGTATAAAAATGATAGCTACAATGGAAACGATATTTGATTTGAAGAACGTATCATACTCCTATGTGGGAAAGATCGATGCCCTCAAGGATGCAACTCTGAAGATCAACCGAGGGGAGCGGGTCTCCATCATTGGCTCCAATGGATGCGGAAAATCTACGCTTCTGGCCATCC
>JAJRAX010000268.1 GCA_028679775.1 Methanothrix sp.
AATGGTCTCGGCCAGGCATGTTGTGGCAATGCCTATCACCTTGGGGTGGTAGCCTTTTATCACATTCTTAAGCCCTTGCTTGAGATTTTCTGCTCCCCCGTAGACCGCTCCCTTCTCGCTCAGGGCGGTGGAGGCGATGTCCACCGGCTCACGAAAATGATGGGCCAGGTACAGGCGCATATAAGTGCTGCACCCCTGAGGTCCGTGGAAAAGTGGCATGCAATTCTCGATTCCCCGGAAGACCAATACGCTTCCCATGGGCATGCACATGGAGCAGGGATTAACTGTGGCAAGGCTCCTGGATATCATCGCTATTCACCGCCGTTAAGCAATCCAACTGAATTCTATTGCCGACGCAGCTTGTTCTCTTTACGGGAAGCTGCCAAACTGGGCTGTTTATGGTAATGCAAACCTCTGATGCAAAGTTTTTCATTCCTTCATAGCCCTCGAAGTTCACTGTTCGATCGTGATTGAAGTCGCAGAACGCTATCTTCATTTTATAGGCAAGGAACCTCTCTTTTACGCCCGCAACCAGCAGGTCTGCCTTCTGCCTGATCAGCAGCTCTTTCAGCTCCAGTGGATTAGCATCATCTATGATCACAGTGCCGTCTTTTACGATGCAAGCTATATCCTTGTAGTCGTCTCGGTTTCCAGTCTGCGTCCCGATTATTACGACCTCCATTCCCAACTCCCGGAAGGCCTGCACCAGGGATACGGCCTTGGCCGCCCCGCCCATGTAGATAGCGGCTTTCCTTCCGGCGACCCTAGCACGACAGGCTTGTATTGCCGGCATTACTCTCTTAGACTCTCGAAGGATTATCTCTTCTGCCAAATCTCTCATCTGCGGATAGCAGAAGAATTCCGCGGCCGTTCGTAAGGCATTTGACATATCCGAGAGCCCGAAGAAGCTCACTCGTCTGTATGGTATGCCGAATTTTTCCTCCATCTTTTTGGCGAGATAAGTCATGGAGCCGCTGCATTGCACCAGGTTCAATTGGGCAGTATGAGCCCTCTGTATCTCGGCCACCCGCGCGTCCCCTGTGAGTGTGGCGATCACTTCGAGCCCCATCTCTTCAAAGAAAGGCTTGACATAGGTGAGGTCGTCTGCCACATTGTACTCGCCGAGAATGTTTATGGATGGTCCTTTCGGGACATACTCGGATGAGCCGATCAGTCCGGCGAGAGCGTTGCAGGCAGCTTTGTAGCCCTCGTTCTTGTTTCCACGAAATCCCTCGGACGCTACTGGCAGGACGGGAATTCCCAGTTCCTCGCTCGCCTTGCCGCAAACGGACTTCAGATCGTCACCAATGATGCCCACGATGCAGGTGGAATAGACGAAGATTGCCGGCGGATGGTATCTGGCAGCCAGTTCCCGCAAGCAGGCCGCCAGCTTCTTCTCTCCGCCAAAGACAACATCCAGCTCTTTCATGTCTGTGGAGAAGCTATTGCGATACAGATCCGGACCCGTTGAGGTGCTGCCCCGAATGTCCCATGTATAACTGGCGCAGCCTATCGGCCCGTGAACCAGGTGTAGGGCATCGGTGATGGGATTCAACACCACTCTGGCACCGGAGTAAACACAGGCTCTCTGGCTTACGGCTCCTGCGAGACTATCGTTGTTGCAGGAGAGGGGCTTATCAGACGCGCCCTTCTGCTGGATGTGCCCATCTCTCCCCTCAAATATCTTAACTATGCCCATTTTTGCTCCTAAAGGATCATCTCGAAGTGAGAATCGTCTGAATCCCGGTCCCTTCGTTCTAGGAAGGTGTTGCCGATCATCTCCACCAGTCGGGCCGTTCCGGCGTATCCGATGATAGGGAAATAATGCAGATTGGCCCGATCGGTGATGGGGAAGCCCACCCGCACCATCGGGATGTCCTCCGCCCGGGCGATCAATTTCCCATAGGTGTTTCCGATGAGCATATCGACCGGATGGTTCTTGATCTTTTGATGGAGATGAAAAGTGTCTCCTATCATTGCCTCACAATCAGAAGCAAGGTTGTGTACTTCCTCTGCAAACTTCTTGTCCGGCGTTCCGGTGAGAGCAAAGACCGGATTCATGCCCATCTCCACAGCCAAGCTGACCAGACCGATAACGGTATCCGGGTCTCCGAATATGGCCAGGTCCTTGCCATGGAAATGAGGATGGGCGTCGGTCATCATGTCCACCAGCCGGCCCCGTTCGTACTCGATATCTTGCGGAACTGGCACACCCATGAGGCTGGACACAGACATGACAAAAGCATCGCTGTTTCTGATGCCGATGGGCATGGGGCCAATGACTGCAGGTATGCCGAACTTTCCCTTCAGGACCATAGCGCCCGAAGCCCCGGCGGTTCTTCCCAGAGCGATGGTGGCACGGGAGTTGCCGGCGTCGACCAGATCGGGGATAGTCGTTCCGCCCGGTGGGTACAGGCCGCCCGACTCTGGAGTAAGGGGCGCGTCGAAGACATCGGTGGTATCAGGGAATACAATCGAGGAGACTCCCATGATGGTGAGAAGCCTCTTGATCTCTCGGATGTCTCCTGGGTCCACGAAACCGGGGATGATGTTCAGTTTTCCGTTGGGCTTGCTCTTCCTGGGAAATGTCTGGGCGATGGCTTTGACCGCATTATCGTATCCTGTGACGTGCGAGCCCACGTAGCTTGGGGTATTGGCTATGACCACTTTCGTCTTGGGATCGAAGAACTCCTCTTCCTTGATCTCCTCCATGAAGCTGTTTACATCGTCGCCAATGGTCTCTGAGGAGCAGGTAGTGTTGATGGCCAGCACATCGGGATGGTAGATGTTGACCACGTTGTCCACAGCCTCCTTGAGGTTGTTTCTGCCACCGAAGACCACCGAGTCCTCTGTGAATGATGAGGTTGCAGCCAGCGTGGGCTCTCGGTAGTGGCGAGCCAGCACCATGCGCAGGTAAGACGAGCAACCCTGCGAGCCATGAGTGATAGGCATGCAGTTGTGGATGCCTTTGTAGGCCAGAATGGCCCCGATAGGCTGGCAGATCTTGGCCGGGTTTATGACCAATGTCTCGCGCTCGGCCATCTGTTTGGGTGTGTAATCAAGCATTGTTCTGCCTCCA
>JAJRAX010000380.1 GCA_028679775.1 Methanothrix sp.
GAATCCGACTCCTCCTCGGTGGTGGGCTACACCAAGCTTTACCAGCAAGGCATTTACCGGGCGGCGATTCCGGCGACCCGCGAGATAAACGGCGCTGACATTCCTATTCCCCACATCGCTCTGACCGGAGGCTGGCAGACGCAGATCGCCCTGGTCAATACCACCGCCTCGGCACTGACGCTCACGTTGGAGTGTAATACCGGGGCCACCCGAGCGCTCACCCTTGGGGCCGGGGCCCACCAGGCGTTCTTCGTTGACGAGCTTCTGACCGGGGAGGACCTCTCCGGGATTACCTCGGCCATACTGCGAAACGCCGGCGGCATTATCGGGGTGGAGCTTTTCGGCTCCGGGAACCTTCTCGACGGGATTCTGCTCACCGACGATACCGCCACCACCATGTACTATCCCCACGTGGTAACCTCGGATACCTGGTGGACGGGAATAGTGGCCTACAATCCTTCCACAACCACCAACACGATTACCATTACTCCTTACAGTGCGGCGGGCACCACCCTTGCCTCGGTGCAGCTTGATCCTCTGGGCAGCCAGGGGAAGCTGGTAAACACGACCGCGAACCTGAATCTTGACCCGGATACGGCGTGGTTTGTGCTTGAGGGCAGCGCTGCGGTGAGTGGATTTGAGCTTTTTGCCTACCAAAGCGGCAGTGCCATGGCCGGCTACTGCGGGACGCAGACGAGCACACAGGGGGTATTTGCGAAGCTGGAGAAGGAGGGCTGGACCGGGATTGCGTTTGTCAACACCGAGGCAACTGCGGCCACAGTGACCCTGACGGCTTACACTGACGCCGGGGCAGTGGTTGCCACCGGGCAGACCTCAGTCCCTGGCCATGGCAAGCAGGTGAACCTGGCGGAGGGATTGTTCTCCCAAGACATAGGTACCGCCACGTATCTTAGTTACAGTTCCGACAAAAACCTCATCGGCTTTCAACTCAATAGCTCCTCCAACGACAACGTACTCGATGCCCTGCCGGGGCTTTAGGACGTGAGACGTAAGACGTGAAGCGTTAAACGTGAAGGGTGAAGCGTGAAAGGTAAGACGAGAAGACAAAGGGCACACAGCA
>JAJRAX010000269.1 GCA_028679775.1 Methanothrix sp.
AACAAGGTCTGAAGCATAGTATTGTATATAATCGTCAATGGTTAATATAGCTATCGCACGGGACAGCCCAATTCCTCCCCACCCTGAAGAGATGGGGACTCCTTGGGCAACGAGTTGAACCGGCTCTTGATGAGAGCATTCTTCTTCCACAGGTTTAAATAAGGATTGGGATAAGGGAGGCATGAAACGGTCTAAACGCGAAATGTGTCGGAAAACGTTACCATGATTACCATGAGAAGAGGAGATACCCAATCGATTCCATCAAGCCCAGATATGTTAGCCGGGACAATGCTATTTCTAGCCATGACGGCGATGGTAGCTACAGCATATGCCAGCTCTTCAAATATGGATATCGATTACAGTCATAATGTAGTTGGCACCGGAACGGTAATGACCGACTTCAAGATGGGGGCAGAGGAGAGCACCATTGCCACAGGAAGGGTGCGAGGAAGCGGAGAGGTCATGAACAAATACGTCTTCATCAGCAATAACTCCGAGAACATCTCCATAGAAGACCAGTTCCTTTTTACAAAACTGCCCGCGGTCCATGAGATCACTGTGGCCGACTATCCTCAGATGACGAGAAGCCCCATCAGCTTCCGCTTGCTAGGAACAAGCTGGGCTCTAAGGATTAACCTCTCACTGCAAAATGATAGCAGTTGAGAATCAGATTCGCTCTGCGGCAAAGGTTTATCATTCATTCCATCAGATTGCGATATATATGCAGGACCTCCAGGAGAACGCCGGAAAGTTTTTAGAGCTTTGCGAATTGTGCAAGAGCCCCGCCCAGGAGATTTTAAAGAGGAAGGATCTTATCGTCGTTTCTCATGTTGACGCGGATGGACTCACCTCGGCGGCAATAATTTGCACCGCCCTGGAGAGACGCGGCCTGGAATACCAGCCAATGTTCTTCCGGCAGCTTGATGAGACATCCATTGCTGAGATTGCCGACCGCAATGCCGATTTGGTCATATTCACCGATCTGGGCAGCGGAATGATCCAGCAGATCTGCGAATGCGGCCTGCCGGCGGTTGTGGCCGATCATCACAAGCCTGCCGCCTGCGCCGCGAGACCTTTGGCTCACATCAACCCCCACCTGGTTGGAGCAGATGGGGCAACGCAGCTATCCGGGAGCGGGACATCATTTCTCCTGGCGAGAGAGCTTGCACTCACCCCAAGCGCCAATGACGATCTTGCCAGCCTTGCGGTTGTGGGAGCAGTGGGAGATCTACAGGACATGGCGCGGGGACAGTTGGTCGGCATCAACCGGCATATCCTGGATATCGGATCCAATGCAGGAGTCCTTTCCTTTGGCCGGGACATCAAGCTCTTCGGCAGACAGACCCGTCCTGTCTTCAAGATGCTGGAGTATTCTCAGGACCCATACCTCCCAGGTCTATCGGGAAATGAAGATGCTTGCATCGCATTTCTCAAGGAGGTAGGCATTCGGCTGGGCGGAGAGCGCTGGCGAAGATGGATAGACCTCAACCTGGAAGAAAAGTCCAGTCTGGTTACGGCCATTATTCGAAAGGGGCTGCGAAACGGGCTGTCCAATGTCAAGCTCGAGCGGCTCATCGGCGAGGTTTATGTTCTTCTGGCCGAGCAGGAGGGAACTGAGCTTCGGGACGCCAGCGAGTACTCGACGCTCCTCAATGCCACAGCTCGATACGGTCATGCCGACGTTGGCCTCTCGGTCTGCATGGGAGACCGGGACCGGAGCTTCTCTGAGGCACAGAAGCTTTTAGGCCAGCACCGCCAGAATCTGGTCAACGGCCTCAAGCTGGTCGCAGAGAAGGGAATCACGCCCATGAAGAGCATTCAGTACTTTGATGCAGGTGATGCCATCTTGGACACAATCGTTGGAATCGTGGCAGGCATGAGCTTTCAGATGGCAGACCGCTCCATGCCCATTCTGGCCCTGGCCAGGACCGAGCAGGGTGAGGTCAAGGTCTCGGCGCGGGGCACCCAGGATCTCGTCAGGTCAGGCCTGGATCTCGCCGAGGCCATGTCATCATCGGCTCGTGTCCTGGGAGGCGTTGGTGGCGGGCACAACGTCGCTGCCGGGGCGACTATTCCTCCGGATGCCAAGCAGGCGTTTTTAGAGCTGGTTGACCGGGCAGTGGGAAAGCAGCTGTCCAAAGAGTGACTTCCTCCCATGCCCCTGAAGGAGATGGGTCTTCTCTACCCCTTTACCCCAACGTTATAATTATACCGGGCAGCTCCCGCTCTCGCAGGAGCTGGTTTTGTCATCCTCACCTGCCACCGTGTCGATGATGCTGTCGAAGACATCCGATCTATCCAGTCCCCACTCAGGCGGCTTCCACCCATCCTCGGAATAGGTGGCAGTGGTCTCGTTGCCCACGACTATGCTGGCGGCAACCGAGCTGCTCGCTCCTTCTGATCCGTCCAATGGATGAGACTCAACCGTCGCAGTGCTCTCAAACCGTCCGTCCGAAAGCGCCCGCGCCCGGTATTCGATGATTCGGCCCTCACCCGGAGCTATGGCCTCGGTCACCCAATTCAAATTCTGTCCAAACTGCTGGGGCTCGATGCTCGCATTCAGCAACGTGAGGCCCAGCGGAAGCATGGTCATGACCTGCGCCGCCATGCTCGCGTTTCTGGGGTTCTGCAGATAAATCCTGTACCAGATGATATGCTGATCAGTCGAATCAATCCTGGCCTGCATCTCGGCCTGCAGGGCAGTGGGGCAGCAGCCGAGCCAGCCCACCTGTAACGCGCTCATGTTGCTCGCAAATACCCATTCATCGTTATGGCCTCCGGAGGCATAGACGCGGTTAACGAGCGCATCTCTCGGATCGGTGATGTTCAGGCGCAGG
>JAJRAX010000381.1 GCA_028679775.1 Methanothrix sp.
CTCGCGGCTTCGGACGGTGCGCGCACGACCTATCCGCGCTACGTCTTCCGGGACGCCGGGGACTCCACTAGAAACCTTTGACGCGGCATGGGCGGGCAGCGCCCACACAGGAGCTGGGCCGGCTTGGGGAGCCGGAGAAGTCCCCACCCAACTGGCCGTAGCCATCGTCTCCCCAGCAGAAGCCGGCTCCGTCGGTGGCAACCGCGCAGGTGTGCCCCTGCGCGGCTGCGATCGTCGAATAGGTGTGCCCATCCACAACAGCAACCGGAATGGACCAGAAGTGGGACATGTCCCCGTTGCCCAGCTCGCCACTGATCCCGGAACCCCAGCAGTAGGCTGCTCCTCCCGTGGTCACCGCACAGGTATGGAAGGTGCCGGCGCTGATTTGGGAGAACGTCAGTCCGCTCTTTACCGGCGTGGGTACCGCGGCCTCGCTGCCAAACTGGCCGTTGCCCAGTCGACCAGTGCCCTGGGATCCGGTGCGGTCGTATCCCCAGCAGTAGGCCTGGCCCGAGGTTGTCACGGCGCAGGTGTGCTCCGCGCCGGCATCGATGGCGGTGAAGAGCAGGCCGCCAGCGACTGCGGTGGGGACCGGGGCCGGGACTTGGCCGTTCCCTCCGCTGCCCAGGGTGGCGTCGTTCCAGCCCCAACAGAAGGCTGCTCCCCCCACCGCCAGACCGCAGGTGTGGCCCTTCCCGGCAGTGATGGCAGTAAACACCCGGCCGCCCTCAACCGCGACGGGACTCGCAACCGGCCCCGATGGATTGCCGTTGCCGAGTTCCCCGAAGGCGTTGGCCCCCCAGCAGTACGCTGCGCCTTCTTTCGTAAGCGCGCAGGTGTGGCTGAAGCCGCTCGAGATCTCTTTGAAGGTCAGGTTGCCGGCCACTGGCGCCGGCACGCTGTCCCATCCGACCCGGGTGCCGCGTCCCAGCTTGGTCTCGAACGCATCGGCCCCCCAGCATAGGGCAGCGCCGAGGGCAGTGAGGCCGCAGGTGAAATCCTCACCGGTACTGATCCGGATGAACGCGGACCCGCCCGACACCGCGGTGGGAGAGAACTGGGCGCCTGTGGCGGAGCCGTTCCCGAGTTGGCCGAGGGCCGCGTAGCCCCAGCAGTAGGCCTCGCCAGCAGTGGTGACGGCGCAGGAGTGGCTCGGCCCAGCGTCGATGCTGGCGAGCTTCCCGAGGGGGCTGCCTCCGGGGCCAGTACTGTCGCTGCAAGCTGCCAGGGCCAGCCATAGAAGTGGGAACCAGCGTGCGGAAAGCAACCTTGGCTGCTGCTGTTGAGACTCCCTCGACAACCGGCGCTCCATTGGGACTCCAGGAATGTGCTTGTCGAAGGGTGCCCTTCAGGAGTCAAGGGAGCGTCAAGTAGCGGGTGGGACGCCCGCCTCGGAGCGCTATCCCCCGGCCCTCGAGCGCAGATACCCGTACAAGGCTCGCACTTCGCTGCCAGTGAGCAGACGAAAGCGCTTACGCGCCATTTCGCTCATCAATCCCGCCTCCCGGTCCCCCTTCGC
>JAJRAX010000270.1 GCA_028679775.1 Methanothrix sp.
AGCAGTTTATCGGCTACAAAGCCGAGGCTCTTGGAAAACATGTTCTGCTTGCGGATGCTAGATACACTTCGCAGAAGTGCTCTAACTGTGGGCATACCTGCAAAGGGAACCGCGAAGGTTCTGCTTTCCGTTGCTGTAAATGCGGTTTTGAACTCCATACTGACCTTAACGCTTCTCGAAACATAGCTCAGGCGGGTATATCTTGCCTGAGTAGGCTGTCTTGTCAACCATCCAAATGCGATACAACATTATCGTAGTCGCAAGCCACGTCCTTTAGGGCGTGGTAGTTGACTTCGATCCTGGCACTGCTTATGTCCTTGGAAAGGAAATGGTCCTATTCGGCAACGGTATCTCAGACCTATCGCTCGATGGTTCGGATCGGATTTTGACGAGCCATGCGTCCTCTCTTCCAAGCCCAAAAGAGCTGGTAATTCCTGCCAACATGTATGATCCATCTCTTCTCTGAATGGCAAAGGTGCCGATGTCGTCTGAACAGCCGCCAAATGCAATAGACCACTCCATGATGCCTATGGAATTGGTTTTGATGATGAGCGCATCTCTTCCTGTTTCTTTGTTATCAACTCTCCCGGCAATGATGAAGCCACCATCATCTGTCAACTGCAAGGAAGCTGCAGAGCTGCCCTTGTATGACCTCTCCCAGATCTTTTTTCCATTTGGATCTACACGGATGAGCTTGATCTTCTCATCATCTTTGCCTGAATCAGTCCTGCTCACAAGGGCATAGCCGCTTGCTAGCGCAACAACCTGGAAGGCTGCATCATCCTTCTTGCCGCCGAAGGTCACATTCCAGATCTCTCCTCCGTTCGAATCAGTTTTTATGAGCCAGATATCGTCTTCTCCGTTCCCAAAGGACGCTGTCCTGCCGGCCACGATATATCCGCCGTCCGGGCTGTTTTGGACTGACATTCCCACATCATCCTCCCGGCCTCCAAAGGTTCTATCCCAGATCAGCCCTCCATCTCCATCGGTCTTGATCAGCCAAAGGTCTTTTCTGCCGTTGCCCAGGGATTGAGTGTACCCGGTCACGATATATCCACCGTCGCCAGTATCCTGAACAGACCAGCCGCCGTCGCCTGATGAGGATACAAATCCGCCGAACGTCTTCTCCCAGGTCAGGCTGCCGTTCCTGTCGGTTTTGACGAGCCATAAAAGCTCATCGCCCATTGAATAGGAATCCGTGCTTCCAGTGACGATAAAGCCGCCGTCTCTGGTCTCCTCCACATAGTATCCCACGTCCTCGCCAGATCCGCCCAGGATCAGGCTCCAGGTGCAGTTTCCAGTTTCATTGGTCTTGATCAGGAACAGGTCGCTGCCCTCTCCTCTTGATGCAGTATTTCCTGCCAGGATATTGCCGTCGTCGCTAGTCTCCTGCAGGCACCAGGCCCCATCTCCCCACTGCCCGCCGAAGGTCCAATTCCACTCCTCTTGGGGATGAACGGCTGCAGCCATAGTCGAGTGGCAAATAGAAAGAAAAAGGAGGGCCAGAATGAGGGAAGTTGAGAAGATGGATTCGGACTTCATCTCATCACTAAATTCCCTGATCCTGGAATTTAACGCTCTTTTCCATCTCAAAGTTCCCGCTCAAGAACATGCTTGAGTCTATGCCGCTTTTGCCGATCTCGTGCCGGGAGGCTGTCATTCCATAGAATCCATTAAAGCTGCCTTTGGAGCTGGCTCCTGCATTCTGCCCGGCTGGTGAGTTGCCTTCAGCGATCTCAAACGGATTGGACTGAGCATGCTCTTCGGAATTCACAGTCGAATTGACCAGTGAGCTGTTCTGGCTTGTATTCTGAAGGCTACTGTTGTTGATAGGCCCATTGCTGGAATTTAGGTCGGCTAAAGCAGGATTGATGGCAGGCTTAAGGCTGGCCAAAGCTTCTGCAATCTTGTTCTCTATCTTCTTTGCATCAGATCCCTGCGGAAAGATGTTTCCGCCTGAACCAGAGAATCCAGCAGAATCTAACTGGTCGGAGGCTACTGCCTGCGGCAGAAGAACTGCCGCCGTAACCATAAGAATGACTGTCATAGCCCGTTTCATCATCCACACCCCCATTGCTGCCTTTGTCTAACAACTCTCCCTTACAATTTTAACTTTTCCATTGAACACAAATCCCATCGTTGGATGGATATTGGGAGGATATTTTAAGGAGATGTGGTCAATGAGCTTACAGAATGGATGGATAAAGATGGCCAGAAAAATCCCAGAACGCCCCCAGGTCTACCAGCTCAAGGTCGCAATGAACGAATGCAATCCTGAAACCATGATTGCAATGGTTTTGGAAAGGCCGGGCGAGCCGCTCAGGAGAATGCGTCTTCCTCTGCCGGTTCCTGGACCAAAAGAGCTTCTCATCAAGGTTCATGCTTGCGGCATATGCAGAACTGACCTGCATATCCTGGACGGCGAGCTTGCCAGCCCCAAGCTGCCCCTCATTCCCGGCCATGAGATCATTGGCACCGTGATCGACAGAGGTGAACAGGCCAGGGACTTTGAGATCAATGATCGGATTGGCGTTCCGTGGCTTGGTTACACCGATGGGAGCTGCTCCTTCTGCAAAAGCGGCAGGGAGAACCTCTGTGATGAAGCCGGGTTTACGGGCTACACTCTGGACGGGGGTTATGCCGAATATGCCGTAGCCGATCAGAGATTCTGTTTTCCGATTTCTTCATCCTATTCCGCAGTCCAGGCAGCTCCACTCATGTGCGCAGGACTCATTGGCTATCGGTCCTATCGACTGGCGACCCATGAGCCCGGCCTTGAGGTAAAGAGGCTTGGAATCTACGGATTTGGGGCGGCAGCTCATATCGTCTGCCAGATAGCAGTCCACCAGAACAAAGAGGTCTATGCCTTCACAAGGCCCGGGGACGAGACCGCTCAGCAGTTTGCCCTCCGCCTGGGAGCCATCTGGGCAGGAGACTCCAATCGACAGCCTCCTCAATCATTGGACGCGGCCATCATCTTTGCTCCAGTGGGCTCGCTGATTCCCGCAGCTCTGCGGGCTACCGGGAAAGGCGGAATCGTCGTCTGCGGCGGCATACATATGAGCGACGTCCCATCATTCCCCTACAGCATCCTATGGGAAGAGAGAACCATCAAGTCTGTTGCCAATCTGACCCGCCGGGATGGACTTGAATTCTTGGAGATCGCGCCGAAGGTGCCTGTGAAGACCGATGTACAGACCTATCCGCTGGAACAAGCCAATAGAGCAATTGAGGATCTGCGCCATGGCAGAATCACTGGAGCGGCAGTCCTAGATATGAATTTATAGCAATCCATTCGAGATACTGCATCCGCAATAATTCTTCTATGACGGGACTCTGCACGACAACGTTTAATTCTCTCTCATCCTTTTTATTATCATGAATCCTCAATCCTTCCCATGCCAGCTCGTGAGCTGGGATGAGGCCTACCAGCTGTCTTCAAAATTGTCTCGTGTGATAAAGTCCTCCGGATTTCATCCGCACCTCGTCGTGGCCATCGGGAGAGGCGGATATGTCCCGGCCAGAATCGTCTGCGACTTCCTGATGCATAGCCTTCTGGCAAGCATCAAGATCGAGCACTGGGATAAAGCCGCCTGCAAGAGGCCTGAGGCTGCGGTCCGCTTTCCTCTGGCCGTGGATGTGATGGGCCAGGATGTCCTGATCATCGACGATATTACCGATACCGGTGACACCCTCAAGACTGCTATTGATTATCTTTCGGAGCTGGGCGCAGGTGAGATCAAGACCGGCGTTATGCAGCATAAGACCACTTCAACTGTTATGCCTGATTTTTGCGCCGAGGTGCTGGCCGACTGGAGATGGATTATCTATCCCTGGGCAGCCCATGAGGACCTGGTGGGCTTCACAGAGAGAGTGCTTTCTGAACAGCCGGCGACCATCGAGCAGATCAAAGCCAATCTAAGAGAGAGGTTTTCGCTGATGGTAGCCGAAGACGATCTGCTGGAGATCCTGGGAGATCTGGTAGAAATGAAAAGGGCAGAAAGATTTCAAGAAAAATATAAAAAGTTGGAATAGACGGCCAGCTAAGGTTCGTCATTTTATGTCTGAAGTGCAATGTGGGCACTTGACTGCTGCTTTGGCCACGCTCTCCTTGCAGTAGGGGCACTCTTTTGTGTTGGGCTCTGGCGGCACCGGCTTTTTCCGGGCAGCATTTACCTGACGAACGAGCACGAATATAGCCAGGGCTACTATTATGAAGTTGATGATTGCATTGATGAACAGGCCATAATTGATGGTAGGCGCAGCAGCCGCCTGGGCTTCGGCTAAAGTGGCATAGGCCTT
Source organism: Methanothrix sp. (assembly GCA_028679775.1). GTDB lineage: Archaea > Halobacteriota > Methanosarcinia > Methanotrichales > Methanotrichaceae > Methanothrix. The sequence continues at coordinate 4,303 of JAJRAX010000270.1, forward strand.
CCCGTCCAGGGCTATGAACAGGTCAGCGAAATTTATGCCGCCCATGAGCATGCCTATCGGCGGCATGATGACGTCCTTTACAAGTGAGCTGACGATTCCGCCAAAGGCCGCGCCGATTATGATGCCTACTGCCATATCCAGGACATTGCCCTTCAAGGCAAATTCTTTAAACTCACCAATGAACCCCATAATTATTACCTCGGTCGAAACTATCTCATTTTAATATCGACTGCTCAAATTATATATCCTTTTGCAATGACATATTATCTGAAAATAAAAATAATAAATTCAGGCGTTTGATCTGCTGGCAGTTGCATTGCCGTTCTCACTCAGTGTTTCCATGTCGTAAAGCTCGTAGCTGCCCTCCAGCTCGCTCTTGACTAACGACATATCCAGGCGGTAATCCTTCTTCGCCATTTTTACATCCAGGTTGATGCCATCCTCGGATATGGTGCCTATGGCGGTGGCCGGGATATCGATGCCATCTTCAAGAATGGTGCCGTAGCCCTGCAGCCGATCCCCTGTCTGGATCAGGATCA
>JAJRAX010000003.1 GCA_028679775.1 Methanothrix sp.
CGACGACGGAGCCCAGCGGAGCATGGAGAATGGCTGGAAGCGTTGCCAGATCTTCTTCACCCTCGACTACAATCTTGATGCGTTCATCGCTATCTAGGGACGTCTGGATCAGATCGATAAGTTCTTTGCTGAGAGTCGCCGGAGGGTTTTGTACCCTTATCGTTTTATAGCTTCCGTGATCCAGGTTCTCCAGGACATGATCGGAAACCGGCATCCTCTTGGTCTTATTGTCCACCACCAATAGATCCGGCACAACTGATCCCTTCAAGAGATAAAATGCGGTCATATCGCCGATGGCGGCGACCTTCCTGGCAGAGCTAAGCTCATCTTTCATGGCCTTCACGCACTCCAGGCCGTCTCCTTTGTACAGCCTGCCCAACGGCTCTTTGAGCAGAGACCTCAGCTCATTCGGCAAAAGAAGCAGACGCAATTTTAACGCACCTTCAACGCATATTTGCCGGGAAGCGTGATCTCCAGCTTCTGCGCGATGATCGACTCCTTTGGATCGATGATCACGACGTACCCGCTCCAGTCACGAGACAATGAGGCCGAGTTGCAGATGGGACAGATCTGACCCTCAACGATTCTACGACATTCTCTGCATACCTGTTCAGTCATTTTGCCTCTGTCTCATCACTTGCCTTTTCATTGGTTTCAGCCTCAAGCCACTCTTGCCTGCCGAGACCCGTCTGCCTCATGGTAAGCCCTATCTTGCTCTCGCGAGGCTCCTTCTCATTGAGGCTCACGGCTATGATCCTGGCTCGAACCCGATCTCCTTCGCCGAGAGATTTGCTCGATTCCTTGCTGACCAGCCGCGCGTTCTTTTCATCATACGATATATACTCATTGGTGATCTGGCTTACATGCAGGAGGCCGTCGAACGGCCCGATGGAGAGAAAAGCCCCGAATTTGACGATCTCCACTACCTCGCCCTCAATTATCTCCTGCATTTCGGGCTTGAAGACAATGGCCTCGAAGTTGACCTCGTAGTAAATGGACCCATCGCCAGCCAGGATATGACCCTCACCTATGCTATCTGCTCCGAGTACGGCCACAATGGTACCCAGTGATTTGTCCACTACTGCCTCGTATTTATCGCGCAGTGACTTGTCCACTGCCGCTTCGAGGGGATCACCCAGATGATCCGGTTCTATCTTGGCCACACCCTTAAGCTTCATCTTTTTATACATCAGTACTCCTTCTTCGTCGCCTCTAGATATCGTCCCTGGCGCAGGTATACTACGGTGATGCCTTTACTAAATAACCTTTTCTTTAAGGCTTTATCATTGGTAAAGACGGCCGCGCCCGTCTTTTGGGCTAGCTGTTCGATCGCCATGTCGGCATTAAAATTGTCTTCTCCGATCTCCTCGCAGCTCTTGGCCAAGCCCAGAGCCACCTTGGCAGCTGTCTTATCTCTGCCTTTATCGGCATTCCTAGCCAGGGAGCGAAGCTCTCCGAGGACGGATGCCGGGACTATCCAGTGGGCATATCCGAGGCGCAACAGCTCACCGAATATGTCAACACCGAACTGCTCAGGCACCATCAAGGCGTTGGTATCGAGGATGACTTTAATGCTACCGGAATCGTTCTTCACAGTCATTCTACTCGGTTATGGTGCCCACACCGATAAGACGCCATCTGGCACCAATCCGCCTGCTGACTGCCACTCGATCTCCTTTATCGGCACAGACCGGCCTCTTGAGCTGCACCTGGACAATGCCGCCTTCCCGAGCGCTGGTCACAATGCCTACGGTTGTGGCCGTCCCGACATTAAGCATCAGGGGCTCGCTGGAGTGGATGGGCTCGACATTGGATTCATCGGTTACTCCTACTACTCGATCCAATAGCTGCATATTCATAGTGAATGCGCTCTTTGCGGGTGGAAGCTTGCCTGGCTCTCCGGCAACCTGTCCCACCAGGGCATCGCTTTTGGTCATGATTGGGTCAAGCTGGGTACCAACGCCCATGAGGCCTCCCGGTGTGATCTCATCTTGGACCTTTTTGCCTGCGAGAAGTGTCACCACCTTGGTCTGGATAGGCACCCACTGTTTTCTGCCCTCGTATTCGACAAGCCTTCCAGGGCAGATCTCGATCTTATCGCCGGAATGCAGTATGCCCTGGCTGAGTGAGCCACCGATGACTCCGCCTTTGAGGTTCTCCGGGGCTGTGCCCGGTCTGTTGATGTCAAAGGAGCGGGCGATCTTCAAGAGACACGGTTTGTTGATATCCCTCGGAGGGGTAGGTATTGTCTTCTCGATGGCCTCGATGACCATGTCCACGTTGAGGTTCTGCTGGGCGGAGATGGGCACGATGGGTGCGTTCTCAGCTACCGTTCCCTTTATAAAATCCTTGATCTGGCGGTAGTGCTCCATCACCTGCTCCCTTGACATGAGGTCGATCTTATTTTGTACTATCACGATTTTGTCTATGCCCGATATGTTGAGGGCCATAAGATGTTCCTTGGTCTGGGGCTGGGGGCAGGGCTCATTGGCGGAAATAACGAGCACCGCTCCGTCCATGATGGCCGCACCGCAGAGCATGGTGGCCATGAGCGTCTCGTGACCAGGGGAGTCTACAAAAGATACAGTGCGCAGCACCTGGGTCTCGCTGCCGCAGTTAGAGCATTTTTCGTCTACAGTGTAGGCATCTGGTTCAGGACAGCTTGGGCACTTGCGGAAGGTCGCATCGGCATACCCCAGCCGGATGGAAATGCCCCTTTTGACCTCCTCGCTATGCTGGTCGGTCCAGACGCCGGAGAGCGACTTGACCAGAGTAGTTTTGCCGTGATCGACATGGCCCACCATGCCGATGTTGACCTCCGGTTTGGGGGCCGCAGGCTTCTTTTCTTCAGCATTGGAATCTGCTACAGCCTCAGATTTGATATCGGATTTTGCCAAATTGAAATCTCCTTAAGGATTGTAATGACCAGGAATAGATGGTGATCACTATATAAATACTTCCTGGCAGGTCCCAGCCTATCTATTTTTAGACTATCAGCTGTTCAGCTTCTCCGGCCTTTCAGCTTAATCTGCCTTCTCGTCCGGGTTCACCTGATCCATGATCGCTTTGAAGTCCGGCCACTTCTCGACAGGGATTCTGATTCCATTCTTAGACCAGCCGGTATATCTCTCGCTGGTTACATACTCGCGGACGTCGATTCCCACAGAGCCGCGATATTCGGTCTTCTGCACCACTATTTCCGTGGTATCGTTCTTCCTCAGCCTTCCAATCTCTGTCATCGTCGGATACCTCTGATCAAGATTTTTTCACCAGACCCATCTCAGGCAGTTATCGCCACATGGAATGATCTCGTATCGGCAGCGATGTTTTCCCAGGACCGTTTGTAGACGAAGTAGATGGTGGTCTTACCGGCACCTATTGGCGTGAAGACGAATACTGAAGTTCCGCCAGCGCCCACGCGGAGAGCCTTTTGATCGTCTCTCTCAAACGAGGCATTCTCAAGCTTAAGCAGGCCGTAATCATAATCGGTAGTCCAGTCATAGCCGGTAGTAGGGTTAGACGGCAGGGAGATGGTGAAAGGCTCGCCAACCCGTGCTTTGATCAGTTCCACAGTCGTCTCCTTTTCATTAGCTATTCGATAGTTTCCTGCAGGTTGCATCAGCGGGTAATAGTCAATATTTTTGTCGTTTAATATGTAGGGCAGATCTCCGACTCCGTTCCCGTCGCTATCATTTCCCTTGTAGTCGGCCCAATAGTTGCCAAGACGGCTTCTGAGCACCCGGCTGTTGAACTGGTAATTTATGCCGGCGCTTGAGTTCCAGATAGCAGCATCTTCTGCGCAGACCGATCTATTGCCGAGAAAGTCGTTTAGATAGATGCTGGCTGGAAGGATAACCTCCAGGGCGCAGTCTCCTTCATCTGAATCTCCACCTTCTGCACTGGATCCTGATCTGTCTTTTTCCCTGCCAATTTCAAAGCCGCTCAATACCGCGCCGTAAGCTGCTAAGATTGCCCGCCCGCCATCAGGGGGGACGAGGATGGGCTTTCCGTCACCAGTATCCAGGCCATGTAGGTTTATCTTTTTCCCAATGATTGGCATTTCGCTGTAGGTTCCGCTCTCAACCACAATTGTCTCATCCGTAGATGAGGCATTAAGCGCCTCGGCGATGGTTGAGTTAGCGCACCCCTGGGAGCAGACGCGAGTCTCAGCGAGGGCAGGCGAGGCGAGCAACAGGTGCAGGAAGAGCATCAAGATCAGGACGGCGTCCAGGCGTGAAGTCTTGGCGGCGGCAATTAATCTTTTGTAATCTGGCATGGTACTATGTTAATAATCTGCTTAAAATCAAAAACTTTGCTGTTGGCTTGGAGATGGGCGTTATATGTCAGAAGAAGTTTTGGGGGAGCGGGATCTGATTCGGCGCATATCCGAGATCCTGGGCGGTGTAGAGAATGACGACTGCGTGGTGATCGATGCGGGCGAGCGCTATCTGGTGGTCACCACCGACATGTTGCACAGAAAGACCGATTTCCCCGATATCATGAGCCCCTGGCAGATGGGTTGGATGTCTGTGGCAGTCAACTTGAGCGACATCGCTGCCATGGGCGCAGAGCCGGCGGGCGTGCTCATCGCGGCAGGACTGCCGCCGGAGGCGGACCTCTACTTCATCGACGAGCTGTTCTCTGGTTTCGGGGACTGCGCCAGCTATTATGGTACGCGCATCTTGGGAGGCGACACTGACAGCCACCAGGAGCTGACCATCACCGGCACGGCTCTGGGGTTTGTAGAAAAGGATCGGGTGATGAGAAGGAAGGGCGCGCGGGAGGGCGACCTGCTCTGCACAACCGGCTCTTTGGGCGGCGCGGGCGCGGGGCTTCTCGCCTGGCAAGAGGGCAGGCTTGACAGTCCATTTATCGAAAAGCTGCTGGAACCAGAGCCGCGCCTGGCTGAAGGGCGGGCTTTAGCCGGGAGCGGAGTCGTTACTGCCATGATGGACAACAGCGATGGTCTCTCTCTCTCTCTCTCTGATCTCGCTGGCGTGAGCCAGGTGGGCTTTGTGGTCGAGGAGGATGCGCTACCGATTGCGCCTGGGCTCTCAGAGGCCGTGGGAAAAAAGGCCGCTCAGGAACTGGTGATGAGCGCAGGAGGCGACTTTGAGCTTGTCTTCACGGTACGACGGGAGGGGGTGGAGGAGGCCCGAAGGGCGTGCAAGCTGACGGTGATCGGTGAGGTGGTGGATGAAGGGATCTGGATTGAGAAGGGCGGGGAGAGAAAGCCGATGGCTGCCAAGGGGTATGAACACAAAATCGGGCGATGATGAGGTGATAATGGGAGTGATGATCAGGAATGATGGTCCGGACTGGTGGCTTTGGAATTGCGTATAGTGACTTCCTCCCATGCCCCTGAAGGGGCAGGGCTTCCTGCTTCATCGAGCACGCGGAGCGAAAGTAATGAAAGGGGTACGATTCATCC
>JAJRAX010000382.1 GCA_028679775.1 Methanothrix sp.
AGCCTTGATCGTTCCGGCGGAGACTGTGGCGACGGAAGATTTGCTCGTTTTCCACGCACAGTTGCCCGTCAGAACGGCGGTGCTGCCGTCGCTGTACGTGCCCGTGATGGTAACCGTCGAGGTTTTGCCTTTGACGATGGATAGCGAGGAGGAGCTTGCCTTGATGGAGGACAGCGCCGGATTCGTCACCGTCACGGAAATGGTTGCGGTATAGGAACCGGACTTGGCGGTTATTGTCGCCGAACCGGCGGCAACAGCCGTTATCGTGCCTGCGGAAACCTTGGCGACGGACGTGCTGCTCGACGTCCAGGTGCAACTGCTCGTCAGATCGGCGGTGCTGCCGTCGCTGTACGTGCCCGTAATGGTGACCGCTGAGGTCTTACCTTTTACGATGGATACAGAGGTGGCGCTTGCCTTGATGGAGGACAGCGCCGGACTCGTCACCGTCACGGAAATGGTTGCGGAGTAGGAACCGGACTTGGCGGTTATCGTCGCCGTACCAGCGGCAACGCCCGTGATCGTGCCTGCGGAAACCTTGGCAACGGACGTGCTGCTCGACGTCCAAGTGCAACTGCTCGTCAGATTGGCGGTGCTGCCGTCGCTGTACGTGCCCGTGATGGTAACCGTTGCGGTTTTGCCCTTTACGATGGATACAGAGGTGGCGCTTGCCTTGACAGACGCCAGCGTCGGATTCGTCACCGTCACCGTAATGGTTGCGGTATAAGAGCCATACGTGGCGGTTATTGTCGTCTGGCCGACGACGATGCCAGTGACCGTGCCTGCGGAAACGGTGACGACGGACGTGCTGCTCGACGCCCAGGTGCAACTGCTGGTCAGATCGGTGGTGCTGCCGTCGCTGTACGTGCCCGTGATGGCGACCGTTGCGGTTTTACCCTTCGCAACGGAAAGCGATGTGGGGCTGGCCTTGATTGAAGACAGCGTCGGACTCGTCACCGTGACGGAAATGGTTGTGGAATAAGAGCCGTAAACAGCCGTAATCGTCGCCGAACCAGCGGCAACGCCCGTGATCGTGCCTGCGGAAACCTTGGCAACGGCCGTGCTGCTCGACGTCCAGGTGCAACTGCTCGTCAGATTGGCGGTGCTGTTGTCGCTGTACGTGCCCGTGATGGTGACCGTTGCGGTGTTTCCCTTCGCGATCGAAAGCGAGGACGCGCTGGCCGAGATGGAAGAAAGCGTCTTGTCCGTGGACGTCGCCGAAGTTACGCTCGCCAGAGAGTCGCAAAAATTGATGCAGCCATATCCGTAATAGCTATCCCAGCCTGTCGAGCCGAGATCGGTTGCGTAGCTTTCCATGAAGTCTTCCACTTCGTCGGGAGACAGGCTCGTATCGACGCCCAGAATCATGGACGCAAGCGCGGCGGCAAACGGACAGGAAAATGAAGTCCCGGAGCCGGTGGCGTAGTTGGATGCGCTGCTCGTCCAATAGGTGCTGGTGACGCCGCTGCCGACGGCGACAAGGTCAAGCGCGCTGCCGTAACAGGAATAGGAAGCTCTCGCAAGTGAGGAATCCACCGCTCCGACCGCGATGAC
>JAJRAX010000027.1 GCA_028679775.1 Methanothrix sp.
TAATCGACCGATTCCAGAAAGACTGTGAGTTGCGAAAGTTCGCCACTTCAAAGAACTATGCGATAGTGGCCAGAAGATTCTGTGTCTGGCTGGAAGAGCGAAATATGGTTGCTCCAGCGGTCACAAAAAGAGATCTGAAAGAGTATCTTTATCATTTGCAGAAAAAGAGACTGTTTAAATTCGGGACTATTCGGTACGACTTTATTGTGATCAATTGTCTCTTTTCTTACCTTGAGGAGGAAGAGCTGATATCTGCCAATCCGGTCCCGTCTTTCATGAAACGATATCTGAATATATATAAAAATGACTCCGAATCAGAAAAACGCCAGATAATCAGCATAGAAGATGCCGCCAAGTTAGTAAGCTCGACCTTGGAAACCAGAGACCAGGCGATAATTTTGCTCTTCTTGAAGACAGGAATGCGATTAGGCGAGTTGGCCTCTTTGGACGTCTCGGACGTGAACCTTGATGACCTCAGCCTTACTCTGAAGGAAACCGCAAAGAGGTCAAACCGACTACTCTATTTCGATCATGAGACGGCTGAGGTCCTCGGTCACTGGCTGACCATCCGGGACCTGAGACGAGGGCATGAAATCCCAGCGCTTTTCCCTTCGAGTCACTGCAGGTATTTGTGCACGGTCCAGATCCAGGAAATTGTCAGAAAGCATGCCAAAGTAATCGGATTGCATAATCCTGAAACGGGCAAGCTCGCCGACAAGTTCACCCCCCATTGCTGCAGACACTGGTTCACCACCCATCTTCTCAGGGCCGGGATGAGACGGGAATATGTGAAATGGCTCCGTGGAGACGCGATCAAGGAAGCCGTAGATATCTACTACCATATCGATCCGGAGGACGTGCGCAAGGAATACATGACGCACATACCGCAGCTGGGGGTGTAGAGAAAGATTCTGCAGCACCAATTCTGCCTAAAGCTGGCCCGGTCCGAAAGGAAGTTCGCAAGGTAGAGGGCAGAAAAAGAAAGATGATGCTATGTTCGTCGGCACCGGCAGGCAAGATTTGTTACTGGAATATGGAGGGCAGCATATACGGATCTGATAGATAATTCTGCGAATAGATTAAGGGAGTATTGCTATAATATGGAAATCCGTAATAGGGAATACCGCTAGAGTATGCCGTCCCATAATAGGGATACGCATTGGTATAGACCGGCTTTCCTGTTTTGGGATCCATATAATAATTTATCTGCATTCCCGTATAGGGATCGATAAAACCATAGACGGGATTTCCTGTAGCCTGATCGACATAAACCTTCCCCAGCCAACCATTGGAATAATTAAAGGATTTCCAGACGTAATACGGATCTGCCACCAAATTTCCATTTACAATTATGCTTCCTTTCGGCGAACCACCCCATGTCCAGAGATCATTTCCCTGATTCGTCTTGGCGGGCTGAGCACCCTGGGCATTAAAATTGCCTATCCAATTGCTGCCGAATTCTCCTCCTACGCTTTGCGGTTGATATGTTCCCTGAGCACTGCAGCTTGCCATTGACAGGCATATTATGAGAAATAGGACTATCGGAAATACGGCTCTCATCCCCAATCCTCCACCCAAATATGCAATGTTGTGCGATAAAAGCATTTGGTTTATAATACTGGCTGCTATCCATAAACGTGATTTCTTAGCCTGGATGTGCACGGCGAAAGTAATCCGATTCGAAGTCTTGGGTGATGGGCCCTGGAATGGCTGGGTGCCAAATAAATGCATGTTACTGCAATCCTGCCAATAAATGGGCGGCATTAGATATATTCTTCAGTAAATTATATATACTGTTATGATTAGTATCTACCAACGGTGAGTTAAATGAAGAAATTCATTTGTAAGAACTGTGGGGCCGTGAGTGAAATCAGCAAAGAAGCACTCACGGAAGCACTCAAGGACGAAGAAGACGACTGGCTGCAATGCACTCTTCCCGAAGGATTCGAGTGGTCATTGCCAGCTGGGAAAATCACACCCATCGTCGGCGAACCGATATATATTTCGGCAACGGGGGAACACCTATCGTATGATCAGTTCATTGAGACATACAATATCGATCCAGAGATCGCCTATAATCTGATGAGAGGCAAGATTAATTCGACTTATGTGAATCGGATGAAAGACATCTTGGCGAAGGCTAAAGTGCCGATCAGTCCCATAGCAAGATCAAAGAATTGATTTGTGAATGCAGATTGGACCACTATCTCATCTGATTTGTGGGTGGTTCGGAATAGAGAGATAAGAAGCCTAAGAGGGACACACTTTTATCATGCTGCAAAACCGATTGCAGTTTTGAGAGCACAAAAGCAAGGCCATATGGCCTGTCTTTGAGTTTCTTGACGGTCAAGTCTTTGGCATCTGGCGGGACGATGCAAATTGCTTAGCCGCGCGGGGCGAAAGTAATCCCCGCGCCGAGGATGGTCTCCAACGCGCTTCCGGAGATGCAGAGAGGCCCATTGAGCTGGCTGTCGCTTCCAATGGCCTCGAAGACATGATGCTAGACCCGGTGTAATCTGCGAACCTTAAGGTCATGATAGCTGCAGAGGGCCCAGTTCTCTGGCCGAGATATTCAAGAAAGATATCCGCTTCTTCAACAGCAGATCAACGATGTCGAAAAGGATCTCGACATCGACAAAAGTTTTTCTGAAGATTAACGATTTCACGTCAACAGAGTGTTGGATAGCACAATAAGGCCGAGAGAAGACAAAACTAAATGGCCCGGAAGAAAACCGAATAACTTGGGAGTATCAACGATCTTTCCGGGCCGAGATGTCTATAGAACGAAGACATTTATGAAGGTTTCGAGATGGTATGGCAAGAATGTGCAAAGGTTGATACCCCTGCGACTGTATCTTTGCCTTCATCACCGGAAGAAGCCAGGGCAAAAAAGCTGGTGCAGTTCTGGCAGTGAGGACCTCAACCAGGGATGGCTCATGGACAACTTGTCCCCGTCGCTATTGTGCTTTCTTGCGCCGCCAGCTACGGGGCCCCACTGGTTGTCCTTTTGAATGAACCCCTCCGAGCGGACAATGAGTTAAGCAACATCAACTCATGGAGGGAAGTACATGAAAAAGACGAGGCAGGCTCA
>JAJRAX010000383.1 GCA_028679775.1 Methanothrix sp.
GGGCGAAGTCGAGTCGCGTGCGGCAGCCTTGGGCACGGGTGCGGCGCTGCAACAGTCGTGAGCCGCATCGCGTGACGGCCGCGCGCCGTCGGAGGAAGGGAATGAGCACGAGAGCAAGCATCGGTACAGTGGTCCTGATCGCCGCGCTGGCAGCGCCGGTGGCAGCTGCGGCTGCTCCCGCCGATGCCGCCACCGACGGCCAACCGCCAGGCACGGTCACCTACACTGACGACACCAGCCGGCCGCTCCCGGTCAAGCTGCTGCCGACGGCAACCCTGCCGTCCTCTCCCGAGCTGTTGGCGCTCGGGGAACAGGTGTTCCGCAAGCAATGTCAGGCGTGCCACGGCGTTACCGGCCAAGGCGACGGCGAGGCCTCATACCTGCTCTACCCCAAGCCGCGCAACTTCCGCACCGGGCGCTTCCGCGTCGTTTCTACGTGGGAAGGCGTGCCGACGGATGAGGATCTCTTCCGCACGATCTCGCGCGGCATGCCGGGTTCCGCGATGCCGTCGTGGGGGCATCTCCCCGAACGCGAGCGCTGGGCACTGGTCCACTACGTCAAGTCGTTGGCCGAAAAGCCGATCACCGTGAAGCCGAGTACGGCGCCTGCGAAAGAGGGGGCCCTCGGCACCGGCGTGATCATTATTCCGCCGGAGCCGCCGTACGATGCGGCGGCGCAGGCACGTGCCACAGAGCTGTACGCCGACGCGTGCGCCTCCTGCCACGGGCGCACCGGGAAGGGCGACGGAGTGACGGAGCAAAAGGACGAGCTGGGCTACGCGATCCGGCCGCGCGATCTCACCATGGGCGTCTTCAAGGGCAGTCCCGAACCCGAAGTGCTGTACCGGCGCATCGTCGCCGGCATCCCGGGGACGCCGATGCCCATGAGCGATTGGGCGTACGGTCAGGACGCTTGGCACCTCGTCCACTTCGCGCGCTCCCTGTCGAGCGACGCGCAGCGGGCGCGGGCGGAGATGCGCCGCTTTGCGATCCCGGTGACGCGCGTCGAGGCCTTGCCCGATCATCCCGACGCCGGCACGTGGGCGCGCACCCCCGCCATCAACTTGCACCTGATGCCGCGGTGGTGGCGCACCGACCGCCCCGAGGAGGTCACCGTGCGCGCCTTGCACGACGGGAAGGACATCGCGCTGCAGCTGGTGTGGTTGGATGCGACTCACGACGCCACCGCGATGCGCACGCAAGACTTCCGCGATGCGGTCGCCGTGGAGCTGTCGGCCTCAGCCGATCCGCCGTTCTTCGCCATGGGGCAGCGCAACCAGTTCGTCAACATCTGGATGTGGAAGTCGGAACGCCAAGCGGACTTGGAGCCCGCGTTCCAGGATCTCGAGAAGGTGTATCCCAATCTCGGCATCGACTCGTACCCGAACCTGCTCAAATCGCCGCTCGAACAGCCGCACCGCCATGCGCTGACGCTGGAGTCCAATCCCATCTTCGTGACCGCCTGGGGCGCCGGCAACATTGTTGCCGACCCGACGCGTCACAGTGCGGCTGAGGATCTCAGCGCCCAGGGGTTCGGCACCCTGCGGGCGCGGCCGCCGACGGATCAAGCGGTCGATGCCAAGGGCGTGTACGGCACCGACTCCTACCGCGTCGTCTTCCGCCGCCCCCTCAAGGGCAAGGGCCCAGGCGCCGTGACGCTGGAGCCCGGGACGGCTGTGCCGGTGGCGTTCGCCGTGTGGAACGGTGCGGCGGGCGATCGCGACGGGAAGAAGTCGGTGACCATCTGGCAAGAGCTGCACTTGGAGAAATGACCTGAAGCGTATCTCGTGAAGCGTAAAAAATGGGGACTGATTGCTGACTGCGGAA
>JAJRAX010000271.1 GCA_028679775.1 Methanothrix sp.
TAGCCGAGATAGTAGGTGAACATGACACAAGGATTTGGCGGGTTCTATCACACTATATTCCGGAATCCAGATCTAAGGAAGATCATTCTCAGGTAAAAGCAGTAGGCGTAGATGAAACGTCATGTGCCAAATTCCATAAGTATGTATCGCTATTTGTTGATCTTGATAATAATAAAGTCTTATACGTATGCGAAGGCAAGGATGCGGGTGTTATTAGCTCATTTAAGAACGACCTTGAGGACCATAATGGTGCATCGGAAAATATAGAAATGTTCTGCTCGGACATGTCTCCTGCATTCATCTCAGGCATAACGGAACAGTTTCCTGGGTCGTCTCTTACTTTTGATAAATTCCATGTTATGAAGATGGTCAATGACGCAATAGATCAAGTGCGTCGCGAGGAACAGCATCATAATGCAGAATTGAAGAATACCCGGTATGTGTGGCTTAAGAATCCGAATGACCTCTCATTAGTTGAAAAGGAAAAGCTTGGGTCTCTCAAAGACATGAATCTACTGACGTCCAAAGCATACAATTTCAAGCTAAGTCTAAAAGACTTTTGGACATATAATGATAAGCTCCTTGCGGAGGATTTCCTCAAGAGATGGTATTACTGGGCATCACACAGCCAAATCGAACCAATTATAGATGCAGCTAAAACCATAAAATCACATTGGAGTGGTATTATAAATTATGTAGAAACCAAAATATCCAACGGCGTATTGGAAGGAATAAATAGCATAGTTCAATCAGCAAAGAGCAGTGCGAGGGGCTTCAGGACAACGAAGAATCTCATACTAATTATATATCTTAGACTTGGAAAATTGCAGTTCAATCTACCCACATAAGATAGCGAGGAACCCCTTTTCCTTTTTAGTAGCTTTTTTTCGCGGTCTTCTTGCCAATTCTTAGCTATTCCTACCCACCGCCCTCTCCGCGCCTCCGGCGGGACGCGGGGCCCCGGGCGCGCGCCTGTGGTGCGCCTGCTCGTGGATGCGACGGGCGAGATATTTATATTTTTGTTTTTTTTTTCGATAGGATGCAAACGTTTTTGTACAAATTGATTAACTAGTGGCGTTAATTGTTATTAATCAATAAAGAGGTATGATTTGATGCGAAACATGATACCGAATACACGAATAACGACGGCGCGCCTCGCAGCGCTGCTGGTGCTAGCTGCGCTGCTGGGCGCGGGAGTGCAGGCGGCGATGGCGGCGGAGAACACGCTGAACATCAGCATTGGTACGGTAAAATCTCTTAGCATGGAATATACACGAGATCCCACACTCTCCGACAGTCAATTCCCTGAAACAGGTGGCCAGTGCAGATATCATAGATATACGCATTTGGCCCAATTGATTACTCTTGATGGCGATGGAAAGGTGATACCTTGGCTGGCCGAGTCCTACGAAGTTTCTGATGATTATAAGACAATTACCTTCCATCTTCGAAAAGGAGTCAGGTTTGCAGACGGAAAAGCATACAATGCATCTGTAGCCAAGTATAATCTAGATCGTATCATAACCTATGGCTGGAATGGCGCCTTTGGAAGCAATGGAACCATGGGCGCAAACCCTCTCTTTGTGAACTATGACTCAACAGAGGTGATCGATGATCAAACCATAAGAATTCATTTCTCTCATGGCTGGTTGACCATGCCGCAAGAGTTTGCTAGCTTGTGGCATCTTGGGTATGTCATTAGCCCGGAGGATGTGGTTCCTGCCTGGGATATCAAGGGCACTTGGACGCCAAAGGAGAGGTACAATGGCCTTGGTCCCTATTCTGTTGATGAAAACGAGTCGATTCCAAAGCAGAAGATCGTACTGAAGAAGAGAAATTCATGGTATGATGATCTGGACTTTCATAAACCTAAAATGGACAAGATAACATTCATAGTGATCGCCGATCCACAAACCAGAGTTCTAGCTCTGAATAATGGGGAGATCGATTACATATATCGTTACTGGAACCCTCCCTTTGAAACCCTACCCGAGCTCAGGAAGAACTCAAATGATGTCATAGATTCGCGGCCCAATACCATGATGTATATCCTCGCTACATCCTGGTGGAAGGCGCCTTTCAACGGCACTGATGGGATTAAGCTTCGAAAGGCCCTAAGCCACGCTCTGGACAGAAATGAGCTTGTCAAAGGCGCATTTTATGGCTATGCTCTTCCTGCCACAGATTCCGTGTTCCTGTCTCCGCTTTTGCCCGAGTTCCCGGATTGCTGCCTCAAGGGATATGATCTGGATTTGGATAAAGCAAAACAACTCTTCGAAGAGGCCGGATGGAAAGACACAGACGGAGACGGAATCTTGGACAAAGGCGGACAGCCTCTGAAGCTCAGACTATTGATCACCTCCTCTGATTCCCTGGACTACTCCTGGCAGAAGGATACTGCGCTAGTGATACAGTCACAGCTTAAGAAGGTGGGAGTAGATATCCAGATTCAAGACCTGGAATATGGAGCCTATAAGGATGAAAAGAAAAAAGAAAATTACGATCTGATCTTCGCTTGGAGCTTCCCTCGATATAATTCTCTAGTCACGCAGCTGGCAAACGACTTCAGTTTGCAGAGCTCATTATCTCTCAAGAACTACTACGAGAACCAGAATCAGAGCTTGAGATCTGTAGTGGAGAGCGCCCGATCAGCTACGAGCGAAGATGAACGGAACAAATATGTTTGTCAAGCTTGCCAGGTTCTCTATGATGATGCAGGAGTCATTCCTCTGGTCTACCAGATGGAGTTTGCAGTAATGAGCAAAAAAGTCAAAGGATTCCAGTTTGGCGCTCATGAATTCTTGGATCGTTTGGAAGAGTGCTGGATAGAAAAATAGGCGACGATTTAAAGGTACAAAGGATCTCCAGCGAATTCAGAAATCCTCTCCCTATTTTTCGCAGGATTTTTTTTGCCAGTCGGTCTTACTCTCACATATATCCCTAGATTTGCACCACTGCCCTTGGCCATCACCATTCTGCTGTAATTGCTGGACACTCTGTCGCGCCTCCGGCGACCCGCCCGCACGACTGGCCGCATGACTGGCCTAGCATGCCCGGGCTGGCGCAGGCAGGCGGGACGCAGGGGCCCGGGCGCGCGCCCGTGATGCGCCTGCTTGCGGTTGCTATGGGCGAAATATTTATATTTTTGTTTTTTTTTTCGATAGGATGCAAATGTTTTTGTACAAATGGATTAACTAGTGGCGTTAAATGTTATTAATCAATAAAGAGATGTGAGTTGATGCGAAACATGATACCGAATA
>JAJRAX010000384.1 GCA_028679775.1 Methanothrix sp.
ATTCTGGTTAAAGGATGGATGTCCTAAGTATTATAACAACTCGCTATATCCTATTGATGTCCATTGCTCCGCCCAGGGTATTATCACATGTCTTAAACTGAGGGACTATGACAGTCGGAGCATGTCTATGGCGGAAAAGATCGCCGGGTGGGCTATTAATAATATGCAAGACAGAAAAGGATATTTCTACTATCAAAAGACAAAGTATTATACCAATAAAACCTCTTATTTGCGATGGTCCCAGGCATGGATGTTCTACTCATTAACCTTTTTGAAAAAGATGAAAAATAATGGCTAATATAATTAATAAATTTGTTGTCAATACAATCATCCCTTATTTTAAATCCAAGAGATGGCAACTTTTTATAGAATGGCACACTCCCCAAAAGGATGAGGTTGTTTTAGACTTAGGGGGTGGTGACGGGTCCGCTCTGGCGAAACTCTACCCATACACAAAGAATATTATCCTTGCTGATATCGATAAAGCCATAATTGAATCTGGGACAAAGAGATATGGTTTAAAGGACTGGTTGTTGCTTGAAGAAAACGGCGTTATTCCACTTGAAACAAAATCTGTAGATATTGTTTTTTGTAATTCTGTTATAGAACATGTCACGGTTGACAAACAAGATGAATGGAATATTAGAAATGGGAAAATGTTTAAAAAGCTTGCTTTAGAGAGACAATCCCGATTGGCTAGTGAAATAATTAGGACAGGCCGAAAATACTGGATACAAACGCCATATAAACATTTCCCTTTTGAGACTCATACATGGCTTCCTTTTATACAATATTTTCCAAGACCATTACAAATTTTAATGATCTCTCACTTCAATCGGTTCTGGGTAAAACGAACTTCACCTGATTTTTATTTACTTTCAAAGGCTGAGGCATGTCTTCTCTTCCCGGATTCAGAGATTATATTTGAAAGATTTTTGGGATTACCAAAATCATTGATTATCAGGAGCCCTAAGCCCTAAATCAAAAAACAATTGTATATTATGAAAAATCCCGCTTTTAATTTTCGGGGGGAAACATGTCAAGAACAGCAATAATGGGTTGCCCGGTTGATTCTCTTTCAATGGATGAAACCATTGAGAGGATCGAGGATTATATCAAACAAGAGAAGATCTGCCAGCACGTTGTAATTAACGTCGCAAAGCTGGTCGAGATGCATAAGGACCCGGAACTTCGCAGGATCATCAATGAATGCGACCTGATTAATGTTGACGGAATGCCCATTGTTTGGGCATCAAGGATACTAGGCCAACCCATCCCCGAGCGCGTTGCAGGTGTAGACCTGTTTCAGCACCTAGTTAAGCTATGTGCCGAAAAAGGATACCGGCCATATTTTTTTGGTGCCAAGGATGAGGTAGTGGAAAAGGTCGTTGAAACCTTCATGAAAAAATATCCCAATCTTCATGTGGCAGGATACAGAAACGGATATTTTTCAAAAGCTGAAGAACTAGGTATTGCTGAAAAAATCAGGGATAGTAAGGCGGATATGCTCTTTGTTGCCTTCTCATCACCGATGAAGGAAAACTTTCTTAAAAAATGGATGCCCGTAATGAAGGTGCCTTTCTGCATGGGCGTTGGCGGGAGCTTTGATATAGTTGCAGGGAAGACAAAACGTGCGCCCTTATGGATGCAGGAATCGGGACTGGAGTGGCTGTACCGAATATATCAGGAACCCAGGAGGATGTGGAAGAGATACGCAAAGACAAATCCGATTTTTATATGGATGGTATTAAAAGAATACGTGTCTTTAAAAATAAAGAGAAAATAGTATAAAGTATCCGATTTCAGCTCAAAGCCCTTTTCGGTAATCCCTTATCAATAAATTAAAAGTGGACAGGATCAACAGGATTGACAGGAACCAGGTTTACACTATTTAGCGAATACATATCAGAAAATAGAAGATAAAAGGACCCCGAATTATGAAGATATTTCTTATTGCAGGCGCACGGCCGAATTTCATGAAGATAGCGCCGCTTCTGAGGCAGCTAAAGGCAAAGAGAAAAGCAGAAGATGAGAGGCTGAAATGTCAGGGCCTCAGAGCCTCGGAACCACAGAGGTCAGAAGTCAGTGGCTCAGACGGCAAAGCGCAGACGGCAGAGC
>JAJRAX010000272.1 GCA_028679775.1 Methanothrix sp.
GCTTGGTCGGGAATACAAGTCAGTTGCCTGTACCATGTACCCCGCACAGTCGAACTTGGAATGGGCACCAACGTAGTAGGCGCGTACAGCGTCGAATTCAAGCCTGTGGAGAACCCGAAGGTGCTCGATGAAGCAGGAAGCACTGTCCCTTCAGGGGCATGGGAGGAAGTCACTCACGCCAAGGTCATCGCGATTGAAGAGTGCTTGCAGGTCGAATCCTCTCTCTTTGATGGCTTCCCGTCCCCCTTCCTGGCGGTCCAGTATGGTCAACGCTTGAACTGGCTGGTAGCCTGCCGCTTCAATGCGATCAATTGCTCGGATAAGTGATGCACCTGATGTAACAACATCCTCCACCACCGCGACCTTCGTGCCCTTGGGCAGTGCCGGGCCCTCGACATAGCTCATGGTGCCATGCTTCTTGGGCTCCTTTCGCACAATCAGACCCGTAAGTCCTCGATTATCCAAATGACTCAGGAGAGATACGGATGATACAATGGGGTCTGCGCCAAGGGTGAGTCCGGACACCGCATTGACATCGGGTCTGATCATCTCCAGCATCAGCTTGCCGGTGAGATAAGCTCCTTCTGGGCTCAAGGTCACACGCTTGCAGTCCATGTAATAGTCGCTCTTCCTGCCCGAGGACAGGACCACAGGCCTTATTTCCAGAGATTTGTCCTTGAGCAATTGCAAAAGCCTCTCTTTATCGTTCAATTCTTTATCCCCTCACTAGGTATCAGTAACATCTGGTGGAATGGTAATAACTCTTATTGCCTTGGCCGCTCCCCCAATGCAGCCTTGATCTCTGCCATCGATCCTATGTCTGTGCCATCGAGCAGATAAAGGCGTGCGCGATCCCAGTCAACCATAGCCATTAGCGGACCATGCGGATCCTCCACAGGCTCATTTAGAGGCAGTCCGCCACATAGATGATTGAACGCAGGAGCGATGATGATCTCACGATTCAGAGGACAATCTCTGGAAGAGCCATAATGCTCCGCTACCACGCTCGCAAGCAATTGCGCTTTTGCCCAGACAGGACGCACAGTGGCGTGTCCCAGAGGGTCCGCGAGCCTGACAGCCGGATGAAGGTGCCCTGCCACCAGATGGTCCGCGGCAACTACTCTCTCATCCGGCCACGTGTGGCCATGAAAGTAGCCGACGCCGTCCAGCACAAAGCCGGTGGAGGGATGCATTCGGACGCCGAGGGGAGCCATGTCCGTCAGATCGTTGTCATGGTTTCCAGGTACAACGTCCACTTTAACCACAGAGGAGAGACTGCGGAGGAATTCCGGGACTTCCCGTTTCTCCTGCCAGCTCGTCCTTGGAACATTGTGCTTGACGTCCCCCAGGAGCACAAGTCGGTCCGGCTTGGTCTCTTCCAGATAACCCTGCATCCTGGACAAGATCTTCTCCGTCTGGCTCGGAATGGAGATGCCGCCGAGCATTAGTTCGTGCTCCAGGCCTAAATGAATGTCAGCCGCCACCAGCACACGCTTCTCTCCCTCAACCAATAAGAGTGGCGCGTCAAAGATCGGCGAGATCAATCCAAGATCCTCTGCAATTCGCGCACAAGCTCATCCAGGTCGCCGATCAGGGCCAGGCAGGAGCACTCGATCATGAGGTTGACGTGCGAGGTTTCAGTCTCTCCGGCGCGACGAGAGTCGGTCCTGATCCCCAATATCTTCTTTTTCTGAGAAAAGAAATAGCCCACCTCCCAGGCAGTTCCATCGTCGACCTGGGGGCCGTCCAGCAGGGCCACCATGATATCAGCTTCGTTTAAGGCTGCAAGATTGGTCTCGAAGATCTCCTTTTTCCCTGACGAACATGGGACGATCTCATGAGGCCAGATGACTATAACTTCATCCAGCCGGTCCTC
Organism: Methanothrix sp.; assembly: GCA_028679775.1. Classification (GTDB taxonomy): domain Archaea; phylum Halobacteriota; class Methanosarcinia; order Methanotrichales; family Methanotrichaceae; genus Methanothrix. The sequence continues at coordinate 1,877 of JAJRAX010000272.1, forward strand.
CAAAAAAGCCTTGACCCGTCCGGCCCAGGCAATATCGCCACGCGAAAAGAGCGGGCCGGAGAGGTAGATCTTGTGCAAGCTCTTGTCTCGCAGGCTATGAACTCGCAGCTTCTCGAAGTCTGATTCTCACGAAATCCCTATCAAGGCTTGCCAGGAACCATCCAACCTTGGGGCCCTGACGGTCGCCGAGAAACGCCAGATAGATGGCCTGGAAGAACTTCTTTGAGTCAAGTCCTAGCTCAGTGGCCACTGCATAGACCAGGTCGTGAATCTCTGCGGCAGTCTTCTCCTCTACTCTTTCGGCAAGGATGCCTAAGCCACGCCTCTCATCGGCGGTGAGGTTCTTGACGGCTGCGGGAAGAGACTCCTGCACCTGGAACTTGACGTATGCCGGAGCATACTTGTCGAGCCACGTCTGCACATTTCTTGCCCGGCCTATGATCTCCTCCTTTCGGGACAGGACGTCGTAGCCGGATCTCTTGAGAGCCACGAAAAGGTTGTCCTCATCGCCCCGCGCGATCTGCACGGCAGTCACCATGTGGCGGAATGGTATTTCAAAGGGACCGCTCTTGTTGATGTTAGAGAGCTCTATGGCCCTCTCATCTCCTTTCCTCTGATCGTACTCGTCCACCAGGGAAAGAAGCGGCAGAGCCGGGTCAAACTCGATATGCTTTTCAGGCTTGTTTCTGATGATCAGGTAGCGCAGGACCTCCGGAGGCACCACGTCCAGCATCTCCTGGATGGTGACCACAATTCCTGTGGAGCTGTGCATTGCACCCACGCCCTTGAGGTGAATCCACTCGTAGACCATCGGGAATGGAGCCGGATAATTGTAGATCTCCTGGCTGATGCGTTTGCCTGTGTCGTAGGACCCGCCGGATGTGGCATGGTCCTTGCCAAAGGGCTCGACTGTGACATGGAAGATGGGCCAGCGAGCCGGCCAGTCCACACGCCAGACCAGCTTTCCTCCGCCACTCATGGAGACCGTGCCACTGTTTCCGCATTTGCAGACGTAGTCCACCGTTTCCGCATCCGCATCAAAGCCCGTGACCCGCGTGGTGTTCGTCCGGCCACAGGCCGAGCAGATGGCATCAAATGGGCTCCAGCCCTCCGGGACATCGCGGCCAGAGACCTCCTTGAGGATACGGGCGATCTCGTCTTTTCGGGCCAGTGCCGTCTTGATGGCATCGTTGTACTTTCCCTCTTTGTAGAGCACATCTGCCCGGAAGACCTCGGGCTTTATGCCGAGACGCTCCATGCTCTTCAGGAAAGGATTCAGGAAATGATCGGCGTAGCTGCCGCAGCATCCCTTGGGACAGGGTATCTCGGAAAGGGGCTTTCCAATGTGCTCATTGAAGCTCTCAGGCAGGAATGGGTAGAGCCTTCTCAGGCGGTCGTAGGTGTCTGCTATGTAGATGAGCCGGGCCTCTACACCCCGGTCCAGCAGGGCACGATAGACGGCCTCAGCCGTCATGACCTCGCGCATGTTTCCGATGTGCACAGGTCCCGATGGTGTTATGCCCGTGGCAATGGTGTGAGGGCCGCAGCTCTCCAGCTTTTCAGCGATAACGTCAGCCCAGTGAATAGACATAGTCGTCAATCGCGTAGGGAAAAGAATATTAATCTTCCGCCGCGCAGAAAGCAACAACCTTCAATGATAGCAAAAAGGTTAAAAATATTTAGATCGATATAGGTGTTACTATGAGCCGACCTGAGCTGGACAACTACTTCATGGAGATTGCAGAGGTAGTGGCAAGTAGATCTACGTGCTTGCGCAGAAAAGCAGGGGCCATTTTTGTTAAGGATAAACAGATTCTGTCAACCGGATATAATGGCGTGCCTAAAGGGCTTCCGCATTGCGAAGAAACTGGTTGCCCACGCGCTAATTTACCTAGTGGGACTCATCATGAGCTTTGTCGCGCGGTTCATTCGGAGCAGAATGCGATAGTTCAAGCGGCTATACATGGAGTATGCATAGAAGGTGCAACTCTTTATTGCACTCACAAACCTTGTACAATATGCACAAAAATGCTCATCAATGCAGGAATAAAACGAGTGGTTTATCGCGAAGACTATCCCGATGAGGGGTCGCTCAAATTTTTTAATCTTGCAGGGATTACTGTGAAAAAAATAGTGCGAGAAGAATAATCAATTCGATTTGAAGGCGATAAAATGGGATTTATGACGGAATATATTAATAAAAGAATGACAATTATTGAATTAGAAGACGAGCTAATTGATTTGATAAAGCAGTATAATATTTTGAGAAATACTCATTTGGTGGTATATGCAGGCGCTATTGGAAAACAGATACCTGATTTAGCACTGGGCATGGATGATTATTATACCGTATATGATATATTGAAGGATGTTAGATCAGATAGTTTGGATTTTTATATTGAAACACCAGGCGGAAGCGGTGAAGCTGCAGAGGAGATTGGAAGATTTATTCGAGAAAAATTTAAAAATATTGCCTTTGTAATATCTGGTGAATCAAAGAGTGCAGGTACAATTCTTGCACTCTCTGGCGATGAGATATTTATGACAAAGACGGGGAGTCTTGGGCCAATTGACGCGCAATTAAGAATTGGCAGGACTGTAGGATCTGCTCATGATTATATGGAATGGGTTCATGAAAAAAGGGATGAAGCGCAGAAAAGGGGTATGCTAAATCCATTTGATGCAACAATGGTGGCACAAATAAGTCCAAGCGAATTAAAAGGAGTTTATAATTCGCTCGAATTCGCAAAAGACATCGTAAAAGAGTGGCTTGCGAAATATAAGTTTAAGGATTGGGTCGTAACTGAGACTAGGAAAAAACCTGTAACTGATGAAATGAAGAGAGAACGTGCTGAGGAAATAGCCAAGGAGTTAACAAACCACAGCAAATGGAGGACACACGGACGCTCACTCAAGATCGACGATTTAGAAAATATAGGACTAATAATAAAGAGATTAGATGATGATACTAAGCTAGCAGAAATAATATATAGAATTCAAACAATTATACGGATTATCTTTTCAAGTAGCACTAATTATAAAATTATAGTTACTGAGAAAGATAAATTATTTAAGCAGGCAATTAATGTAGGAACTCCGCGAGCAGTTCCAAATAGAGAAACGAGTGTGATCGAAGTCGATATAAAATGCCCGAAATGCAAAAAGAATTATAAATTTTATGCAAAGTTTGTCGATGAGCCAAAAATCGATAACGATTATCAGACAAAAGGCATAAAACCATTCCCGAAGGATAGCAAATTAATATGTGATTGTGGCTTTGAAACTAATCTGAGTGGAATTGAAAAGGATATCGAATCAAAGGTCGGCAAAAAAATCATAAAGTGAGGACACAAATATCCAACGAGGTGTGGGTGATGTCACGAGAAGAGAATGCTAAATTAGAGGTATTGCTGAAATTTTTAGAGTATACTAAGGAAGGGCAGTATTCACCAATAGAGGAAAGCTCCTTACTATATGCCAGAATGAAAGAAGAAACGAACATTGTCGAGTTGAACGAAGAAGAATATTACTATAGCATAAGCTGATATTTTTTTTCATAGAACACATGGACTGCTTTGGCTGGAAATTATCGTGGACCTATAATTGCCGAGAGCCGTTTCGCGCAAGTACATTGGCGATTCTCCGAGCCACTAGATGTTTTGTGAAAAAACAAGCGCATCCTTTCCACCGGCTACAACGGCGCGCCATCTGGGCTCGACCACTGTGACGTTGTAGGCTGTGCCCGCGAGAACTTTGCCTCCGGCACCCACCACGAGCTGTGCCGGGCAGTCCATGCTGAGCAAAACGCCATCATCCAGGCAGCGCTGCACGGCATCAGCATCGAGGGAGCGACGCTCTACTGCACCCACCAGCCCTGCATCCTCTGCGCCAAGATGATGATCAATGCCCGGGTGATGAAAGTGGTCTACCAGCAGAGTTACCCGGACGGGACCGCCCTGGACTTCTTAGAGCAGGCGGGAATTGATGTAGAACGGGTAAAAGGTAAGATCAGGTAAGAGATCGGTATCAATAGA
>JAJRAX010000273.1 GCA_028679775.1 Methanothrix sp.
GCACTCTCCAGTGAGCCGTCAGAGGACGTCTCGGATGCATGCAATCCGTCTCGCACCAGAACTGAGATCGCGTAATCTCCAGGCATCTCGGACGAGGTATTTCAGATCCATGAGTTGGATGTCTGCCAGCCGGTGGCCTCCAGGTCGTTCTTCACGAACTTGAAGTAAATAGCATCGTCATCCGGATCGGCGGCCATAGCCGTCCAGACGATCATGCTGCCTGCATTCATGGGACTGGTTTTATCTGATTTCAGTTCCTTCAGAACAGGCGGTTGGTTGGGGGGGATGAGTGTGAAGCTGGCATTCATGATTCTGTCAAAGGAGTCCTCGGAGGCGTGATTGCTGTCTCTGACCAGGACAGTGATCCGATAGTCTCCGGCCTCGAGCCCAGTTGTCAGCCAGCTCCAGCTGCCTGCCTTGGACCATTTCTTCATCTCCTTTCCGTCCAGCAGAAATTTATAGACAACTCTGTCCCGTTCATCATCAGTTGCCACTGCCGTCCAGAATATCGCTGTACCCTGAACCTGGGGACTGGATTTGTCCGGCACAAGGGATTTAATTTTTGGGAGGTGATTGCCAGTCTCTTCAGGCTCTATCTCGTATATGGCTTCCTCTTCTTTTGCGTAATTTCTGGTATCATTTTTTGGTTGATCAATTGCTGTGGATAAAATGGATTCCCTTGCCGGCTCGACCTGATCTGCTGCGGAAATGATAGGAGTCTTGATGCTGGCATTGTCAGCACTTTCGTCTTCAATATTATTCTCAATAGTAACGTTTGGCTTAGAGGCCGAACCATCCTCCGACTTCATACCATTTTCCGAGGTCAGGTTGGCTCCTGAAGTCAAGTTAATCTGTCTATCATTCGTGCTGAGGTTTGAGGCATTATCCTCTCCAGCCGAGCCATTTTTTGCTTCAGCGATCTCTTTAGCGGCCGCAGTATCTGCTGTCTTTTCTGGTTCTTCTTCAGTCTTTGAGACAGTCTGTTTTGTATCGGTCTTTTTGCTACTGCTCACCGAGCTGCTGCTGCCTCCGCCACCCCCGCTGCCACCAAAGCTGAAAATGATTGGCGAGCTGTCATTTTCCAATGCGCCTGTAGAATTGAATGCAGTGGAATTGTTTTCTGTGACATTAGTCGCGATAGAGTTGATCTTGCTCTCGCTCTCCGACAGATTAACCCAAAGCCTCTCCTCCTTGTAGGGAGGGGTCAGGTCTCCATCTCGATAGAGCATGAGATAAAGAGCCTCCCGTTTTTGCATGGTTGGTCCTTTGGCCAGCTTGAAGGCGATCAGATCCTGCCAGATCTCTTCAGATTCAATCTGCAGATTCCTGGAGAATAGAGACGAATTGCCGAATAAGAGCTTTAAGGTGTAGCTCATCGCAATATTTTCATGATTTTCAATTCTGACTGCCGCAGTCAGCTCTTCTCCGAGCACCGAAGCCGCGGATGAAGATGCCAGTGCCTCAGGCCAGGTGACCTGCATCTCTGTAAAATGTCTTTCGTCAGAGGTATCCCCGAAGAGGATATGATATGGCCCAAAGGCGATGGCTGCCACGAAGCAAACAGCCAGGATCAGCACAGCCATTGCAGCATACCTTCCTTTATTCATCGGCCAGGATAATCCGGGCAGTCGAGCGGCGGCTTGCTTCGGTCGCAACCCCCTTCTTTGCCGAATAAAAAATCGTCTATTGCGAGGCAGATCCGACCAGCGGAGGTAGGCCACTCCTGCCAGGAATATGGCGAGGAGAGATAGAACTGTGGCCAACGACGCAATATCCAGTCCTCGTGGCGTGGCAGTTAGAAGCAGGCTGAAAAGCCCTGCCAGGATTATTGAAAAGGCCAGACTGAGTACACCTCGCCTCTGAATTGTGAGGTCGCTTTTGCCAGGAAATGCCCAGACTGTGACAAGATACCCGGGGATGGCAATTACAAGGATCAGAGCTGCTAGGGAGAAGGTGCCCTGCCAGGACAATGGCGACAGATGAACTGCAGCCAAAGCTATTGCCGGAATCAAGACCGATGCAATCAGATGCCAGGGCGGTGGCCAGGCCAGCCTCATCCTCCGATCCTTGTCCTCATCTATTCAAACCTGTTTGGTCATGCTCTGTCACTGGTGACTTCCTCCCCGGCCTAAAGACCGGGGCTTCCTACTTCTAAGATCTGACGCTTACCCGAAAGTGATTTCGGGCCGGAGGTCAGATCTCCATAGGCTCCACCCCTCAGTCCGAGGGTGAGAATGTTCAGGGCTGCGTTGTGATCCCTATCCAGCCTGAGACCGCAGACAGGGCACACATGAACCCGTTCAGAGAGCTCTTTGGCAACGAGTATTCCACAGCCGGAACACATTTGAGATGTGTTTCTTGGGTCAACGAATACAACGCTTTTGCCAGCTCTTTCAGCCTTGCTCTGCGTTAACTGTATCAGTTTTCCCCAGGAAACGTCCTGAATATGCTTTGCTAGATTATGGTGATTCAGGAACTCCTCGCGAAGGTTGGTCACACGCTTGCCTATTGTAGGTCCTGGATATTCCCTCCTCTTTCCAGGCGTTCCTGCGATCAGCTAACGCATCGTTCCACAACTGCCTGCAAACCTCAAGAGCGTACCCTAACTCGGCTTCCTGTTGATTGGTTGGGTAGATTCGAAACTTGTAGGCGGTCTTCATGAGCTAGAAGTCAATCAGCACTGAAGGTATTTATATCTGAACCGTGCAGGGCGAAAGTGATCGGGGAGGGGCTCTACATCTCCGGCCTGAAGTCCGGGGTCTTTCGCCCCTCTCCACTCCTATCAAGATAAAACCTTTTTCCTGGGAGACTCAGCTCAATTCCAACCGGACAGTGATCGGACCCCGTGACGTCTTTGAGGATAAAGGCAGACTGGACGCGGTCTTTTAGGTCTTCGCTCACAAAGAAGTAGTCAATCCTCCAGCCCACGTTTCTCTCACGGGCGCGTGACTTCATGTCCCACCATGAGTAGTTCCCTCCCTCAGGATGAAATATGCGAAATGAATCAATAAAGCCCTTCTCCACAAGCCGGTCCATCCAGGCCCTCTCATCAGGCAGGAATCCGGAGATCTTCTCGTTGGCCTTGGGCCGGGCAAGATCAATCTCTTTGTGAGCGGTGTTGAGGTCTCCGCAGATCACAATGCTCTTCCCCTGCGACCTGAGGCCTTCGATATGATCCAAGAACAGGTCATAAAACCTCAGCTTGTAGTCCAGTCGCTCTCTAGAAGCCTTGCCGTTAGGAAAGTAGACATTGAATAGGACAAACTGCCCATAATCTGCGACAATTGCCCGGCCCTCATCGCCTAGCTCCTTAATTCCCAGAGCATAATCGATCGAGAGAGGCTCGCATCTCGATATAAGGGCTACGCCATCTCGCCCTTTTCGCTCACCTGAGCCGAAGTAGGAATGGTAGCCTGGAATGCTCCTGAGTTTTTCAGGGAGCTGATCAGTCGCCACCTTGGTCTCTTGCAGGCAGAGTACATCGGGAAGATCTCTGTTCAGCCAGTCTTCAAAGCCTTTCTTCAAAATGGCTCTCAGGCCGTTGACATTCCAGGATAGAAGTCTAAGCGTGGGCATGATTCAACCTCAATGTAACGATTTGGTTTTGTTTCTTCATTCATAAAAAATGTTTCCAAGCGCTGGCGTCTTCAGGTCTTCCTCCTCAGTTCCATCCAGATGTTGACAAATGAGATGCTGATCAGATTCAGTGTGGTGGCGGCATTCCAGAGGTAGGACTCCGGCTGACTTAAAAATACGATCCAGCCGGACCATAAGACAAAACAGATTATGGAAAAGGAAACCAGGGTATCAATGGCCAAAAATAGCCTGGGCCTGTGAAAAAGCCTTCCGGCCTGGGCGATGATGCAGTACTCGATGGGTGATGGCCGGCCTGCCAGAAAATAGACAACTCGAATCATGTTCATGAGCAGATCCACCAGGGCCCAGGCCATGATCAGCCAGGAAAGGACGAAAAGAAGATCTTTGGACTGCTCAAGGCCCACGCGCCCGGCCAAGAGCCCGAAGAGCAGCTTGTAGGTGCAGAAGGGAACGCCTATGGTCAGGGCCTGGAAGGCTGGGCTCGTAAAGAAGCTCTCTTCAATTGATTTCATATTGAAGTCCTTTTATCGGGCACTCTTTTCCCTCACAAGTATAGAAAATTAGTGAATGACCTCAATTGAATGTTTGCGCTCATATGATAATAATATTTAAATTAATCTTAAGTTAAGAAAAACAAAACCTTATTGATGATTTATAGATTTTTACGAATGGACTTATTGCTATTCTTTCAAAAATTTGGGGGCTATATACCAAAATTAATTACTAAAGAAAAATTCTTATAGTAAAACAACCTACTTAGAATAGAAGGCTATGATGACCATACCAACTCCGAATATTCTCCTTGCAGAGGATAACCCGGTAAATCAGAAGATGACTCTGATTGTGCTCAAGAAACTGGGGCTGAAGGCCGATACGGCTAACAACGGCCAAGAGGTCCTGACAGCCATGACGGAGCATGTTTACGACCTGGTGCTCATGGATATCCAGATGCCAGAGATGGATGGAATTGAGGCTACCAGGATCATTCGAGAGCGTTGGCCGCATGGTCCTAAGATAATAGTCGTAACTTCTTTTGAGGCGGATATGTGTCGTGACCTCTGCTATGACGCGGGCGCTGACGACTTTTTAAACAAGCCTGTCAGGATCGAAGAGCTTGGCGCCGCCATCGAGCGCAATTTATTACGTTGGGGTAAATGGGTAGAGAAGACCCATCCCCTTCAGGGGATAGGATGAATCGTACCCCTTTCATTACTTTCGCTCTGCGTAGATCAACTATATCTAATTTCATGCCTATTTCTGCCTAACCGTTAACCTTCAGACTCGCTTGGTCGGGAATACAAGTCAGTTGCCTGTACCATGTACCCCGCAAA
>JAJRAX010000274.1 GCA_028679775.1 Methanothrix sp.
GAAATACCGGCTCTATACTCCATTCCAGAACTGCCACCATTCCTTCATCTTAAATTAAGATATTAATAGATTACTTTCGCTCCGCGTGGCTCAGGCTCTTATCTCATCAAAATCTCTCTCATTCAATATGTATCAGCCTCAAACCGCTCGTGATAAGGTACTTTGGGTTCTTACTGTCTCCGATGGTCAGCTAGATCGTAATAGCCTGCACACGCGTACAAGGTTGAAAATATCTGAGCTCAAGGATATCCTGAACAGCCTGGCATGCGAGGGCAGGATAAGGCAATCGCGTGAAGAAATCCCGATGGTATCGATCAGGCGCGACAAAGACCGGATTCCCGGTGATGCAAAAAAAAGATCATAGAGCCGGTCAAAGAAGGCTTCAGTCTAATTGGGCCTGCAATTGAAGAGAAGCACTCTGGTCCACACAGCTGACGGCATTGGTTCACGACGCAGATCATGCAGTTTATTTATGCTATCTAATGCAGCCCACCAAAGTCGGCTTGCACTGTCTTCTGCCCAACTCGGCTATTCATTTACTCATGGAAAGTTTCTGTCGATAATTCCGGTTATTGCTTTTCCAATAACAACAAGTCAGAAAAGGCATCACGTAAATGGAAACGTCTCCATTTGCTCCATTTCCAAGGTGGCCTTTTTCACCCAGACCAGGACGCATGGCCGTCCGAGTCACAATGGCGATCTCCATCCATCCAGTTTGCATTCAATGCTGCCTAAAGAGGTTCGATTGAGCAGTTGCTCAGGCAACATGACCATTTCAGCATTGCGTTTTAGCTTGGTCATGAGCAGCGTCATCACCTCTGGATAGTTTTCTAATGGGCAGCCATTGGGATGATTGGTGGTTATGACCACCTTCCAAGGTCTTTCGTCAGGGCCAGCCCAGGCCGATGACCCACTGTATCCATGGACGCTTTCTATGATACAATGTTTGAGGCTTTTATAAATGTGAGGACTCTGATCGAAGGCACTTCGCTGCTACAGCCATTCAATAGTTCTCCGAATTCAAAGCAATCTAACTCAACAGCTATCTCGATAGGCATCTATGTCAACCATTTATGATTGCATATTGCCATTAAAGTTAGCGTTCAAAGGAAACATACTTAAACTCCATTGTGATACTTGACTGAACCATCAGGAGTCAATAATCATGAAAAGGATCACAGAAAGGACTGCAGACTCAAAGACACATCCTTCAATGGAGAAGAGTGCTCTTTCGCAAAATTTAGCACACCAAAATCTAATGCAAATCCATCTTCGCCGATCGGAAAAGGACAAGATTGAGCCAGTTCTTTCGCCTCTGGAAGAGCTTAAGAAAACTGTTTGGAATAAGAGTGCTTGCTCCGGTTGCAGGGCCTGTATTTCAATTTGTCCCGCGGATGCGCTTGCTTACGACTTGGGACGAAATCATCCATACCAGGTTCTGCCTTGCGTGGATTGCATGGCCTGCCTCGATTCGTGCCCACGTATGCCAGCCAACAATCAGAATTTCATTCCATCCCAAGTCCTTGGGCATTATAAAGTGATCCAGAATGCCAGATCTAAGATGAAACACAAGCACTTTCAGAATGGTGGCGCGGTCACGGGATTGTTGGCGGCGGCTCTTGAGGAAGAACTGATTGATTGTGCATTAGTAATGGCCCGGGATTCTTGGTCCCAAGAACCTCAACCACGAGTCGTCTATAACGCGAAAGATCTGGATAAGTGCACAGGGAGCAAATATACAAACAACGCGATACTGGAGCCCATAAATGATATTGCAAAAGGCGCAAGAAGCATCGCTCTCGTCGGAACACCGTGTTCTGTACAAGCAGTCGGGCTGATCCGAAAATCCTCCAACGAATTCGCTGCAAAAATTGCACAAAAAGTGCGATTCGTGGTGGGGCTATTCTGCTTCGAGGCTTATGATAATTCATTGATATCCGAGGTTTCCAGACTTATCGGCATGCCACCATGGCGTTTCGATAAGATGAATATGAGCGAGGGCAAGATGGACATAAGGCTGCGTGACGGCAGTCATAGAGTCATTCCGTTGCAGGATTTAGCAGGACACGCAAAGCCCGGATGCAAGGGCTGTGCAGACTTCACTGCGAAGTTATCCGATATCTCGGCGGGTAGCATAGGAAGTGCTCCCGGCATGACTACCATCATCGTCAGGACTGTGGAAGGCTTGGGCTTATTCAATATCGCTGAAGAGATGGGATTCCTGGAAGTTGCAGATGGCGTGAATGTCGAAGCTATCAAAAAGGCTGGCCAGCTGAAGCTTGCAAAAAACGGTATCTAGCTCGTTTTTTTGGGATTGGTAGCATTGGCATGTTAGTGTTCGTGATCATTCGGCGATTGCGTGAAAGAACGGGATATTTCTCTGGCAGCAAATGCCTGGAGATCAATTCTTGGAGCAAACTATGACGCTTAAAAACGTGATATGTCCAGGCTGCGGTGCTTGCTGCGACGACATACAAATCGATCTTGGCATGGACGGGCTGATTGTTAAAAATGCCTGCAAAATAGGAAATGCCAAGTTTCAACAGGTCGTCAGCGATAAGCGGATCAGGAAGCCATTGATAAGAGAAGGCGGCATGCTAAGGGAAACTCAATGGAATGATGCTTTGCAGAAGGCAGCCCGGATATTGGTGGATGCAAAGCGCCCACTCATATTCATGGGGAGCGATATCGTCTGCGAAGCCATGGAAGTTGGGCTTCAATTGGGAGAGTTCCTAGGTGGCGTGGTAGATTCAAATACATCAGTGAGCGATGGACCTGCAACAATGGGGATCCAAGAGGCGGGAAGAGTGGGAGCTACGGCTGGCCAGAGTAAGATCAAGTCTGATTTGGTAGTTTACTGGGGCGCAAATCCTCTGGAATCCATGCCCAGGCACATGTCCCGCTATGCAATCTATCCACGAGGTCATTGGACTCGAAGAGGTTGGCTTGACCGGACAATCATAACCATAGATCCCAGGAGATCGATCACCTCCGAAAACTCGGATTTTCATATTCAGCTCAATGCGGGCACAGATTGCGAGCTTATGTCGGCTTTGCTTACCCTGCTTCACGGCAAACAGCCTCATCCATCGGCAGAAAAGATAACCGGCATTTCGATCTGCCAGATGAAAGAAATGCTGGATATTATGAAGGGCTGCAATTTCGGCGTTATATATCTGGGATCTGGAGTCTCATCTTCGTGCGGAATGCATCGCAATGCTGAGCTGGCTTTCAATCTCGTGAAGGAGTTGAATAGCTTCACGAAGTTCGTCATAGGCTCCTTACGGAGCTATTGCAATACAGGAGGCTTCACTCATATCGCTTCCTCTCTCTATGGTTATCCTTTCGGCCTGGATTTTGCCAGAGGCTATCCGCGCTACAATCCCGGCGAATTCACGACTGTAAACCTGCTCCGGGAGAGAGATGTGGATGCCGCCTTGTTGGTTTCGTCCAACCTGGACGCTCATCTCCCGGCTGCCTGCGCAGAATATTTGGCCGAAATTCCAATGATTTGCATTGATGCTATCCCTTGTCCGATGACTATGCTATCAAATGTGGTCCTGCCAGGAGTCATAGACGCGGTGGAGTGTGAAGGCACCCTCTATCGCTTAGATGATATGTCTATCTACTCTAATTCCATCATTGGCTCTCCATTCGAATTTACAGAAAGCAATGAACACACGATCAAACAGCTCTTTGAAAAAGCAAAAGATATAATGAAATGACAGATTGCATAATATAGGCCAATAGCCACAACACATCGATTATTCTAATTCTTGGCCATGGTGTTCGCCTTTCTCATCTATTATCAAGATGTGACCCTCGCGGCTGACGAAAATGTCCACATCTATCGGCAAGACCTGTTTTTTGAATAGAAAAGGTGCTTCAGTCTTGAGCTGAACCAATACATCGATGGAGTTGACGGGAAGATGTATACCTTCCAGGTCAGCAGCCCTGAAAACCATGGCTGGCACGCTGAGAACATCTGTCCCCGCAGGAATCCGCATGCTTACTGGTGCCTTGACTTTCATCCAGTCTTGGATTGTTTGCCTGGCCATCATTATGTTTTTATGCCCTCTTCGTTCCAGTTTGCTGACGTTAGCGCGTGTCGTGCCCATGAGGTCGGCCACTTCCTGTTGGGTACGCCCCTGAGACCGGAGCTTCAATACCTGCACCTGGCTTTCAGTCAGTAGAGACTTATTCTCTTCCTCGGGGTCTTTGGATTTCTGTTTCCTCGGCATACTAACAGGCTGCATTCTAAATTAGCATGTATTAAAGCTATATGAAGAAATATGCGCCTGAATAGAGCTGCATTCGTACAAGACTGGGCGCAACGGAGATTAAATGGCGAAATTCTCATGAGACGTTTGCTGTCCGATGTATTGGCAAGAAATGGATCAGCCAGGGGATTTATTCCCTGGCAGTTTTGGATGCTCTCAGAACAGTCTATTTAAGCTACGGCTTTGGCCTGAGAGGCGTTTGTTGCGGCTTTTGCAGTCGTTCTCTCCACGGGCGAGAAGCCATACTTCTCAAGGATGGCTTTTCCTTCATCAGATGCTACTAGATCCATGAATTTATCGCTCTCGGCGGAGTACTTGGAACCATCGAGTATTCCAATAGGATATTCTGCAATGACATTGTATTTATCCGGGATTTCGATCTTGTCCACCTTGGATGCCAATTCTTCTGTGACATCAGAGATGTATGCGAAGCCCACATCCGCCTCGCCCAAGGCTACCTTCGTCACGACATAATTGACATTGGTCTCCTGAGAGATGATATTGGAGAGGACCTTCTGTTTATACTCATCACCATATGCAGAGTCATTGCCGAGCTTGTTAATGATCTGCATGGCATAGTCGCCCACGGGGACATCCTTTGTCCCCATAACGATCTTCAGACCTGGATTGGCAAGATCTATCAGGTTAGTTATCTTTGCAGGATTGTCCTTTGGCACGATCAGCGATAGCTTGTTATTTGTGAAGATTACGACGCTGCTGTTATTCATGAGACCATCGCCTTCGACCGCATTCATCTGCTTCTTGTTGGCAGAAGCGAAGATGTCCGCGTAAGCTCCATTCTCCAGCTGTGTGCGGAGAGCCTGAGAGCCATCGAAGTTGAATGTGACGCTGATGTTTGTCTCATTCTTGTAGATCTGTCCAATCTCGCCAAAAGCACCAGTGAGCGATGCAGCCGTAAAGACAGTAAGCTCTTTGGGCTCATCAGCGAAACCTGCAGATGCAACTAATAAAAGAGCTGCAAGCACAGATATAAATATCTTCTTTTCTGTCAAGGTCTATCACCCTTTTTTAAGGAACCAATAGACTAATGTGCTATGTGTTAGATCTTTAACCTTTTCATTTGTTTGAGACATTTTCTCGCTTTGCTCCTGCCATCTCGTCGCCATGCGTGCTCAATCTTCCAATACCGCTCAAGTTTATGTGGGTGTGGCTTGAAATGAAGTCCGGGACAGTTTTAAGATGAGTTCATCGTAAAGGGTTTCTCATCGCACCTGTGGGTTACCTTGCGAGCAATGGATCGAACATGAAGTACTTCTCAGCATAGGCTCGGATCTCCCTATCCGAGATACATGACCTTCTTTGCTCTTCATCATAGAGCCTCCTTATCTCGGCATGTATAGCCCTGATCCTCCAGTCATCTTTGCCTATATGGGTCTCAATCTTCATGAGATCTCTCAACGCCTCTTCTATCTTGGCCCTGACTATCTCCGACCCGGAAGTTGGGCCTATCATAAGCTTTCTCTCGCCGCCAACCAGATCTGGCGGAAAGGGCTCGTAGGTGAATGGATCTTTTAGCACTCCTGCAGTGTGTATCCCACTCTCATGAGCAAATATATTCTTTCCAACTACGGCCTTGTTCTTAGGGATATGCAACCCTATGTGCTTTTCGAGGTAATCTGCAAATTCCACAAGGCAAGAGAGGTCATATTTCTGCATTCCTTCTACCCTCTGGACTAGGAAGAGCAATACTGTCTCAAGCTCGGCGTTGCCTGCTCGTTCACCTATTCCCAGAAAGGTCAGGTTGGACCAATTGGCTCCATGCCAGAAGCCTGTCAGAGCGTTCGCTACGCCCAGGCCGAAGTCGTTATGGGTATGAGTCTCTATATTCCTGGCCCCCATCTCTCTTAGCCTGGTGACCATTTGAGACAGGCCGAATGGTCCTTCAATATTGCTGAAGGGCAAGCCGAAGCCAATGGTATCACAGAGCCGTATAGTGCATTCTGAATCTCTATCCAGTATCTCCCTGACCAAGGGATACACGAACCCTTCGAGGTCCGCTCTGGTTACATCTTCGAGATGAGCTCCTATGCGAAGGCCGTGGTTCAGGGCGTAATCCAAGGCATCCAGATACTTCTTTCTGGCAGCCGCAATGCTTGTAAGCCCCATTTTGGTCCGCATATGTGTATTGGATACCGACATGAGAATCCCGGTCTCTTTTATGCCGTCTGCAGCCAGCACAAGGTCGATATCCCCAGTATTAGCCCTAGCCCATCCGATTACCTCAGGAGACCCATATCCCAGATCGAGCATTGCCTTGGCGGCCTCTCTATCGCTCCTGCTGTAAAGGAACACCTCCAGCTTCTCTATTCCGATCTTGTGTAAATATTCAAATATCTTCAGCCTGTTTTCTATGGGCATCACTATTCCAGGCATCTGGATGCCATCCCGAATGGTGGAATCGCTCAGAAATATCGCCTGGCCATGGGGCAGCTTCAGCTTTGGCAGATCCTCATAGGACATATACGTTATATACCGCCTCCTTAAGTCCAGATCTTCTGGCAACTGCATACTTCCGCAGGAGAGCTGTTCTAAGAAATTACATGCGCCGGATGATAATTATTGACCATGAAGCGGCTGCCGCGCATCCCTCAGAAATCTGCGTTGTATTGGGTCAAAATAGAAGAGATGCTCCGCATTCAGGGCTCATACTGGTGTTTCTTTGTGGGGAGCTGTGCCATAGTGGTGTTCCATTTGGGAAGCATATTAGAGATAGAGGTATTCCGGCAAGTGCAATCGAATATGCCCTTCTGGAGGCCGTGCTCTTTGTCGAAGCTATATGACGGTATATCAAAGAAACCGCCGCTGCAGCATGGCAGCCAGTCATCCATCCAGGATGGAGGGGACTTGCTAACGCCAACATTCATGGTCTTCTGAATACTGAAATCGCCGATATAGTCGCTATCAATAAGGATAACCGGATCCTTTATGCCCTGTTTTAGACTGTATTTCGGTGTCTTAATATTGGTCATGGGCATGCCCATGAGCTCGCCCATATGGAGTGTGCCCTGAATAATTTCATCATCTATCTTCATGCTGGCGGACCCCGTGCCGCATTTTAGGGCCGTAGGTGCTGTGCAATTCAGATCCACAGCGATGTCGCCCTTCACTGCTCGCGCATATTCTACTTGCCTGTGCATGGTAACCTGTTCCTGATAGCTCTTGGCTTCATTCTTATCCTTCAGAAGCGAATTGTAGGTTACCGGATGAGCAGCATACCAGCCGGTTCCATAGGCAAAGCTCGTCGGAGACTGCACATTATCATACTGTCTGGTGTAATTTATGGCGCTGCTGGCTCCAGCATAGGCCCTTACCCATTGCCCCGTATTATAGTCAATCCAGTAAAGATAATCGCCTGTTGTGGACTTCTGTTCATCATATAGTATCTCGGCAAAGTCCAATGTACCGCTTCCATGTGCATACTCCAGCAGGGAGAGATTGTTAGTGTTGACCTCGGTATATTCCCTCACGTAACCTGTGCCCGATACATCGCTGGTCACATCGTTTTTGTGCTTACCAGGCACACCTCCCTGGTATGCCGGGTTATAATCAAAGTTTCCGGCCAAGGAGACCCCTACTACTAATGAGAACAAAATTAACGTGGATCCCAATTTGACTGCAAAGTGTCCCATTTCAATCCCACATTCCCTTAACGATTATGTTGTCATAGTCATATTCGTTTGGTATTTTTTTCATAAATAGGAAATAATCGACCGTATGCGCACGCATCTGGCCGACTTTGTATTTGAGCCTTACAGAGCGTTAACGATTGATCAGTTGGCAGGCGGCAGATGTTTCAGTATTCTGTTTGCCTCTTCGTCTGTCAGGTCGTAGTGGAAGAACCTCGAATAATAATCCTTGACCTCTTCAATCATATCCAGATCCTGGAATCGCTCCGGGTGAATCGTCTTGGCTAAGAATTCCATGAAGAGCACCCCTTCACTGCAACAGTCCCACCAGGCTACGCCTGCTGGACTCAGATAGACGTTTCCGTTTTGCACTGCCTTTATGTTCTTCCACCTGGAATCGTTCATGACTATGCCTGTATCGTTATTGCGACCCAGGAAGATGAGGTCGGGGTTCCACTCAATTATCTGCTCTATTGGAATGGTTTGAGCGACTTCTCCTGTGACATTTTTGGCGACATAATCACCTCCAGCTATTTCCACATACCATTGTGGGTAGGAGTCCTTTGTATGCGTAGTCTGCGGATCCGGGCCCCTGCCCCAGAACACTTTTGGCCGCTGGCTTGAGTCCAGATCTGAAGTTCTGGATTTGACGAAGTTCATCTTCTTGTCGAAGTAATCGCACCACTCCTCGGCGTTCTCCTCTGCCTCAGGACCCATCACCTCGCCATAGAGCTTCATCTCGTTCTTGACGCGGTCGGCAAACTCTTCCTCGGTTTGCGGCATTCCAGAGTTTCCGCTGCTAGCGGCGAATTGGGTGACCACTGCCGGTATGCCGACTGCAGTCATCTTTTCTATCGCACCCTTGAAGTACAGAGAGATAACGACTTGCACATTCTTGTTGAGGAGGTCTTCGATGTTGGGATCTTGCATGGACGCAATTGTTGGAATATCTTTAAGCTGAGGAGCCACTTCGAGCGCCCAGGGCAACGAGCTGGACAGTGGATACATTATAGAGATCTTGTCCGTTTGGTTGAGTATCATCAATCGTTCGTAATCATAGCCGGTCAGAGCTGCCACTCTGGTTACATTTGCCGGTATCTCTACAGTTCTTCCAACAATGTCTGTTATCTGTACCGTCGGATCTGCAGTTGTCGCTTGCTGCGTCGTGTCTCCTGCAGAAACGACTGCCAGCATCAGTATAACAGCGATGGCACAGATGCAGATGATTTTCATTTTATTGTTCATATTCGTACCTCTACCTTTCTGAAGGATAATTAATTTAGGAAACGACTGCATTGGCTGAATGGATCTCCTCGGGTCCA
>JAJRAX010000385.1 GCA_028679775.1 Methanothrix sp.
AATTTAAGAATTTTTCCACTATTCGTATGAGCATTTTTTAAGAACTTATATTCATTGATTCAATCTGCAACATAGCAAGTCAAATCGAAATCGCATCGCTGCTGCAAAAAAGAGAGGCTTGATATGCAAGTCCAGCCAATGTCGTGCCAGCCAGAAGACTCTATCTGGACAAGGTGATACAGCGACTGCTTTTCTTCAGCACAGTGCAGCTAGAAAGAGGAGCCTTCCAAGAAGACTATCCCAGAGCAGTCTCGGTCGTCTCGGACTTAAAAGGACTTTTAGCGCCCGGTCTCCTCCTTATCCCACCACATCTTCACCCTGATCGATGAGCCAGGCAGCACCAGCGCCCCGTTCTCCTCGTAGAGCGCCTCCTGCAGATACTCCCGCAGCACAGCCTTCTGCTCATCGCTCTCAGCCTGGGCCTGGGGGAAGAGAGCTGTCACAGCTTCATCCAGGGAGGCGTAAGACTGATTGTGCTCCAGCCGGAAAGCTCTGATGTTTGGATAAATTCCCATCTGGTAGAGCACATTGTAGAGCACATCGCACTTTGGTGCCGGATGATAGGGCCTGCCGTCGTGTAGCCTCGGCCACAGCTTCTGCCACTGCCGGTCCCAGGATGACGGTCCTGCGAAGTGATAGAGGTACACGTACCTGGACGACGCCTGAACCATCTTTTCAACCGCTGCCCGGATGTCCTGCATTCCCAAAGAGAAGGAGGCGATCACCACATCATAAGGGGCCGAGAGGTCAGCGGCTATATCCACATCCTCCCAGCGCTTCTGCACTATGTCGATATTGGAGACGCCATACTCTGCCATATTCTCTTTCATCACGCTGCACATTCCCTCTGCCGGCTCGACGGCAGTGACATGCGCCGCTTTTTGGGCAAAGGGGATGGCTAGAGTGCCGGGCCCGGCCCCAATGTCCAGCACCCGCGACTCTGCGGTGATCTCCGTCTCCCAGACAGTCCTGTCGATGCGGCTTCTCTCCTTGCGGCACATCTTCCAGAACTCCA
>JAJRAX010000275.1 GCA_028679775.1 Methanothrix sp.
AGATATAAGAAAAAGGTGGGGCTGGTGAGATTCGAACTCACGATCGACGGGTCTCTCCGATACTGAAGCACAGCCGAAACATTGGCTGATAATAGCTCTTTTCAGTGCTCCAACGGATCATCAACAATCTCCCCGTCGAGAGATCTCAGTAGACCCGTTTCTCATCATCAAATTATACCGCTGGAGCCCATCGCCCTACCTGGCTAGGCCACAGCCCCGGTCTTTTAAAGCGGGCCGAGAGGGATTTGAACCCCCGACCTAAAGGTTAAGAGCCTTTCGCTCTACCTGACTAAGCTACCGGCCCGGACCCACCCAATGATGATGCTAGATATATACGTTTCGGGTGACAGGTCACTTATGAGCCTTGGCGCACTAATATGAATTGATATATCTCTCGATCTCCCAGGGATGGACGAATGTGTTGTAAGCCTGCCATTCCAACATGCCGAGGCGCATGATATTCTCAAAGACATGCTCGCCCAAAGCATCGCGTACGACCCGGTCCGC
Source organism: Methanothrix sp. (assembly GCA_028679775.1). Classification (GTDB taxonomy): domain Archaea; phylum Halobacteriota; class Methanosarcinia; order Methanotrichales; family Methanotrichaceae; genus Methanothrix. The sequence goes on from JAJRAX010000275.1 coordinate 508, forward strand.
CTCTAGATAATCCAGGGCCTCCTTGAGATTTGCTGGCAGAGTCTTGATGCCCATAGCGTTCCTCTCGGCTGGACTCAGATGATAGACATTCAGGTCCACCGGCTCTCCTGGATCAATGCTCCTTTTAACTCCGTCAAGGCCCGCAGCCAGGATTACAGCGAAGACCAGGTAGGGATTGCAGCTTGGATCTGGCGAACGGAACTCTATCCTGGTAGACAGCCCGCGTCCGGCGGGGATCCTTATGAGCGAGGAACGATTTGGACCGGACCAGGTGATGTAAACAGGGGCCTCAAAGCCCGACACCAGTCGTTTATAGGAGTTGATGATGGGATTTGCAATGGCTGTGATGGCACAGGCGTGCTCGATCAATCCGCCTACGAAGAACCTGGCAAGATCGCTGAGTCCGGATTTCGCCTCGGAATCGAAGAACGCGTTCTCCGAGCCGCGGAATAGCGATATGTTGGCGTGCATTCCGGTGCCCGCCGCCCCGTAAATTGGCTTTGGCATGAATGTGGCGCGCAGACCCTCTCGCATGGCGATGGTCTTTGTCACATACTTGAAGGTCACAACCTTATCTGCGTTCTTCAAAGCATCATCATAAACGAAGTCGATTTCGTGCTGGCCCTTGGCAACCTCATGGTGGGAGGCTTCGATGGTGAAGCCCATCTCGATCAGGGACCGGATTATCTCGCGACGCACGTCTTCTGCCAGGTCTACCGGCCCCAGATCAAAGTATCCGCCAGAGTCGTGCGGGACTGTGGCCGAACCGCCATTCTGCTTTTCAAAGAGGAAGAACTCCAGCTCCGGGCCGACATTCATCTTGTAGCCAAGTTCCTGGGATTTCTCTAGCTGGCGGCGCAGGACGTTTCTGGGATCGCCCTCGAAGGGCTTTCCGTTGGGCAGGTGCACATCGCAGATCATCCGGGCCTCGTTGCTGCCGTCCTTGGAGCGCCAGGGCAGAATGCTGAAGGTGGACAGGTCTGGCTGCAGTACCATATCCGACTCCTGGATTCTAGCAAAACCCTCAATGGACGAACCATCAAAGGATATGCCACTCTTCAAGGCCTTTCCAATCTGGGTGGTTGGAATGGCCACGTTCTTGACAATTCCGGATATATCTGTGAACTGTAGCCGGAGGAACTCGACGTTCTTCTCCTGAATAGCTTTTAGAACCTGCTCCTGGGAGTACATAACAATACCATCTCCTGCGCATGTCGCGCTGGGTCGTTCATAACCACAAATCCGCGAGAGTGAACATTAAAGCCCTTATGTCGGGGCATCAATCGCATTGCGAAATGGCTCAACCTGCGGTTTTATATAGCTAACCGATGGGATTGATTGGGATTTGATGTCCGGCAAGAGAGTCTTTGTAGTGGACGCGGGAGGCAGAGGAAATGCCATAGCTCATGCCTTTGCTCGGAGCGGTGCTGTGGAAAAGGTATTCGTGGCTCCAGGAAACGCAGGAAGCGAGATGATAGATAAGTGCCGGCTGGCTCTGGTTCAGGGCAAGCCACCAAAGACCATCCGAGAAATGCTCGCTTTTGCAAAACAGGAACGCATCGACCTGACGTTCATAGGGCCAGAGGGCTATCTCTCGGATGGAATCGTCAATACCTTTCATGAGAATGATTTGAGAATCCTGGGCCCCAAGAAAGAGGCGGCGACGCTGGAGAACAGCAAATGCACCACCAAAGAGCTTCTCAAAGGCCTGAATGTCCCAGTGCCGCCCTGCCAGAACTTCGAGCATCCGGACGATGCTAGGGAGTACGCCCGGCAGTTCTTCTCTGAGAATCCGGGCCAGGGCCTGGTGGTTAAGGCGGACGGCCTGGCTGCGGGAAAGGGCTCCATTGTCTGCTCAACTGAAGATGAAACCATCTCCACCATCGACCGCATCATGGTCAACCCCAAGCTCTTTGGTCGAGCAGGTGAGAGAATTGAGATTGAACGGAGGCTTGATGGCCGAGAGCTGATGTTCTTCGCTCTGAGCGACGGAAGGACAGTTCGTCCTCTTGAGTCGGCTCTCGACTACAAGCAGGCATTTTCGTCAGATGAGTCAGTAGCCGTCCGGCTCTTCAACAAGCTCTCTTCTAACCCCAATCTCAATAACAACCCCAATACGGGCGGCATGGGTGGCTTCTCGCCTCACCCGTGGCTCGACGAGGAGCTGACCGAGAAGATAATGGACCGGATCGCCGGGCCTACAGTTCGAGGCTTTCGAGAGGCTACTGGTCACGAGTATGTGGGTGTTATCTACTTCGGCCTGATGATATCTGAGGAGAAGGAGCCATCTGTCCTGGAGATCAACGTGCGTCTCGGCGATCCTGAGACGCAGGTCATCCTGCCCCGTCTGGAGACGGATTTCTTTGACATCTCCATTGCCATGCTGGAAAAGAGGCTCGACTCAATTCAGCTAAAGTGGTCCAGGGACTATTGCCTGGGTATTTGCGCTATATCCGGCAGGGCCATCAAGCCCCTCTCCTCAGGAGGAAGCGGGGAGCGGCCCGGATATCCTGGAGAGCACTACACCAATATGCCCATCTCCGGCCTGGATCGGGTGGACCCGGAGGTCCTGGTCTACCATAACGGCACCGCCTTCAGCCAGGATGCTGCAGGCAACAAGAAGCTCTTTACGACAGGCGGACGCGTGCTGACGCTGGTGGCCCGCGGTCGCAGCCTGGCCGATGCCAGGACAAAAGCCTATGATAACATCAAACGGATCAGGTTCAATGGGATGAGATACCGAAGGGACATAGGCCTGGGCTATGTCTGAAGGAAGATAAGAGGAGCTTATTAAATCCATGATAGTATTCGGCCTTGAAGGCACCGCCTGGAACCTTAGCGCGGCTCTTGTGGACGATCGGGGCGTGATATACGAGAAGAGTGCAACCTACATCCCGGCAAAAGGAGGCATCCACCCTCGCGAGGCTGCTCAGCATCACGCTGAGTACATGCCAAAGGTTGTGGGCGATGTGCTGGCCTACTCCTGTCGGCAAGGCCTGAAGATCGATGCTATAGCATTCTCCCAGGGACCAGGGCTTGGACCCTGCCTGAGAACTGTGGCCACTGCGGCACGTAGCCTCAGCCTGCACTATTCTCTGCCGCTAATAGGCGTCAACCACTGCGTGTCTCACATAGAGGTAGGCAAATGGCAGTCAGGGGCAACTGACCCGGCTGTGATCTATGTGAGCGGGGCCAACTCGCAGGTTTTGGCTCTCCGCCAGGGCCGCTACCGCATCTTTGGCGAGACGCTCGATATATCTGTGGGAAACGCCATCGACAAGTTTGCCCGCTCGGTTGGGCTGTCTCACCCAGGAGGACCCAAGGTTGAGGAACTGGCTCGCAAGGCCACCAAGTACATCCCGCTGCCCTATACTGTGAAAGGCATGGACCTCTCATTCTCAGGGCTGTCAACGGCAGCGAGTGAAGCCGCCAAGAAGCACGACCTGGCCGACGTCTGCTATAG
>JAJRAX010000386.1 GCA_028679775.1 Methanothrix sp.
GATATCGATGGGAATAGATACCCCTACGTTTATATCTGCTCCGGTGACTATTCTCATTGTATAAATGGTTACGGACGATTAAGAAAATTAATAGTTACTGACGGAGCAGTAATGAAGGAGACATTTATCTTACGGCCCTGTTGGGGCGGATTATCCCTTGCAGATGCAGAGAATGATGGAAAATTTGAAGTGTATCTTACTGAACGATGTGCAGATTACCATAATGAAGGCCAACTCAATTTGGGAATGCAATGTTACGATGCGGAGACATTAGATCTCTTATGGTATCAAGATGCCGTCACCTGTAGTAGTCATACAATGGCACTTTTTGATGTCAATAACGATAACATTCTTGATGCTATAGCGCTTCAACAAGGCGGTGGCGGTGTGTACGTTGTTGATGGAGCAACATGGGATAAAATGCCTGGATATTGGAAAAATCAAGTTAATGGATTATCTCCTCATTCTCCATTCCCTATATATGATATTGATAATGATGGAATTATCGAAATAATCGTAGCAAAAGAAGGTCCTGCACGCATATGGAAACTTGGACAATGGGATTCATATATACAACTTACAAATTTTTCTGAACCACCAAAAATGGCTAATGTTATCGGTGATGAGAAACTCGAAATCATTGGTGCTTCCCGAGGAGTTAAAATTTATAATACATCCGGAAATTTAATTGAAACAATTTCCAACTGTTATGGACTTGATACAACACTTGTTCAAGATATTGATCATGATTATCAAAATGAACTTATCGTCCTCTCAGGCATTGGACAGTTACGATGTTATGATACTTCAGCGTATTCATCGTTACCTCGAGTAAGAACGGCGAGTCAGCTCTACGGTGAACGGCGTGACAGTGTCGGAGTATATACACCACCCCCTGGTGCACCTCAACCAATAATCAAAGCCATTTCACCAGCGAATGGCGCCCAGGATGTGACGCTTAATCCAATCTTACGCGCCAATATCATTGACTTTCATTACGACCTGATGAACATCACTATTAGTACAAATGCAACAGGACCATGGATTGCCCTTGCAATCTACCATAATGTTGGAAACGGCTGGTATAATATATCCACATCAACAATGAATCAAAAAAATACAACTTACTATTGGCGCGTCAGTGCTTTTGATCCCTACGGAGACAGAATGACAACGACAAAAACCTATCATTTCAGGACCCTCGCTCCACCCCAAATTTCAAATATTGTTGCAACACCATCGGTCGCTCCTCCAGGTACTCCTGTGA
>JAJRAX010000387.1 GCA_028679775.1 Methanothrix sp.
TGTCATAGGTGCTGTGAGCGTCCTCGACGACTGTTACGTCGTATTCGAGGCTGTAGGCTCGGCGTACCGTTGTGTCGATGCACCACTCGGTCTGGAATCCAGCGACTATAAGACGAGTTATACCCCGCTTCTTGAGGTCCATTTGCAGTGTCGTGTTGTAGAATGAGTCTGGGGTGGTCTTTGGGACGACGAGTTCACCGGGCTTCGGCGCGATAGCGGGATGTATCGCCCAGCCCGGTGCCCCGCGAGCCATAGTGCTCCCCTCCTCGTGTTGGACGTAGATGACATGGACTCCCGCCTCCCGGGCGCGCTCTATTAGTCCCCTGATCCTGCCGAGGTACTCCTCGCCGTTGTAGATGTAGTCCTTCGGGTCGAAGAAGACGTTCTGCACGTCGATAACTAATAGAACGGTCTTGCCGGTCATGCCTGTTCAGGTTGTTGTGAAAAATCCGCGTAAATAAACGGCGCGGATTATTAGACTCTAGTAGGGTGAAAGTAGGGGCTACTTCTTTATGCCCAGTTCCTTGAACTGGCCCTGGACACCCATCTTCAGGTAGACGAGGTCGTTACCAAGGGTGACCATGTTGTAGCCCTTCTTTATGCGCTCGGGCAGCGGCTTACCGCATCCCTCGTGGATGCCCGCGGCTACGCCGTGATCCTTGCACGCGTCCCAGACCCTGTCGATCGCGTCCTGCTCGTCCTTCGGCGTGAAGTCGCCGATGTGGCCGAGGCTCGCGGAGAGGTCTCCGGGGCCGATGTAGCAGCAGTCGACACCCTCAACAGAGCAGATGGCGTCGATGTTCTTCACGGCCTCGACGGTCTCGATCTGGACCGCGATGAAGATCTCCTTGTCTGCGGTCTTGAGGTAGTCGGGGTCGAACATCGCTGCGCGGCGTGGGCCGCAGCCGCGTAGACCCTTGGGGCCGTATCGGCTGTAGCTTACGGCTGCCTTCGCCTGCTCCGCCGTGTTGACCCACGGGATGAGTAGGCCCTGTGCGCCTATGTCGAGGGCGCGCTTGATGGCGACCATGTCGTTCCACCAGGGGCGGACGATGGGGCACGTCTTCGAGTCGGGGCGGAAGGCCTGCATCAGGGTCTGGATGTGTAGCATGTCGAGCGGCGAGTGCTCGTTGTCGAGTATGAAGTAGTCGAAGCCCATGCTGCTCATCAACTCTGCGCACATGGGGCTCTCGATTGTGATCCAGCTGCCGAAGCCCTGCTTACCGGCCTTCATCATCCTCTTGAACTCGTTCTTCATGACAATCACTGGTTCAAGTAGGGTGGACCGGAGAATATTTAGGGTTTGGGGACATATAACTCGAAGATACTCTTCGTACACCCCCAAAATTAATATAAGTAGAAGATTGATAATTATATATGAAAGAAAATCAGAAACCATTTTTAATGTTTTTTTTAGAAAATACAAGTATTTTAAACATAAAGATCGAGTATAATGAAGAAAAAGATGTTAATTTTATAGAA
>JAJRAX010000316.1 GCA_028679775.1 Methanothrix sp.
ACGGAAGCATAACGCGCCTGATCTTCCATATCCTCGAGAGTTCGATAGACATTCGCCCTCCGCCCCAGCCTGAAGTTGCAGCGCTCTTCCGGAGTGAGGGCAAGAAAGCGGTCGATCACCGCCAGTAGCCTTGATTTTTCTTCCGGAAGTTTTCCCTCAACTTCTTCGAGCAAATTGAGAATGTGATCGCTTATCACCATGCTGTCGATCCCGTTCAGGCCTTCGATCATCAGTCGAATCTCGCGCACCACCGCCTCATCGCCTAGTGGTTCGAATTCCCCTGAAGCAACCTTCTCATCAAGCCCCGCTCCTGGTATCACCCGGAGGGTGCGCAGGCGTATATAGTCAGGGTTGATGTGGTTCAAGACCTTGGCGGTTTCCCGCGCATGTTCCTCCGAGAACTTCCCGCCCCCTGCGCCGGGAATCACATACTCGGAAAGGGAAATCCCCGCCTCCTTGACCCTGCGCCCGGCCTCGATGTGTTCGGCTGCGGTCACTCCTTTTCTTAGCAGTGCAAGCACTTCGTCGGATCCGCTCTCCAGACCGACGTGAATCCGCGTCAAGCCAGCCTCGCGAAGCACGTGCAGCTCGCTGGCGGTCTTTCTCCTGGCGATGGTCTTGGAGCGTGCGTAGGTAGTGACCCGGCTGATACCGGGCACCGTCTCCTTCAGATAGGTGAGGACCTCCGCGAGCTCTTGGGTAGTGGCGGCAAGGTTGTTTCCATCCTGCAGAAACACCGAGCCTTCCCCAAAGTAAAGCCACATGGCGACATTGAGGTAGCTGCTTGAATGCGCGTGAGGGCTGCGATACACACGGTCGATCACTTCATCATCCACTTCTCCTTGCAGACCTAGGCTCCAGGAGAGCGCTTTGATCTCATCATGAATCCTCTTGATCGCAGCGATATCGGCTTTTATCTCCTCTACGCTCCGGATGCTGAACTGCGTTCCTTTGTAAGTATTGCAGAAGGCACATTTGTTCCAGGGGCAGTTGCGCGTTACCCGTATCAGCAGGCTCCGAGCTTCGCTGGGCGGACGAATGGGCCCTTGCTCAAAGGAGAGTTTACAACCAACGGAAGACTTGATTTCTGAGGAACTCAAAATTTTCCTCCACCCTTGTCCTATCTTTGATGATTCCCATGTGTCCAGGCAGCAGGAGCTCGATTTCCAACGCTGCTACTTTTTCTATCGACTGTTTCATTTGTGCGCTGTCTCCGCCGGGAAGATCGGAGCGGCCGATGTTCTGGTCAAAGAGAAGGTCCCCACAGATAAGGGCCTTGCTTTCCGAGCAATAGAAACAGGTGCTTTCCGGGGAATGGCCCGGGGTGCCGATCACCTCCACCGAAAGACCTCCCAGATCGATCACCGAATCCAGCACCCCGTCAGCCTCGAACTCGATCGGCTCAAGGCCAAAGAACCGGGAGGTTTGACGCACGCTGATCTGGTAACAGGCTTTCTGCAGCGGAGTAAGAAGGACGCGCCCACCATAGGATGCCTGAAAGGTCTGGTTCCCGGCAGTGTGATCAATGTGAAGATGCGTATTGGTAATGAAGTCCGCCTTCTTCGGATCGAGTCCATCCTTTCCCATCGCCTTAACGAGCTCGGAAATGCTCGCATCCCGCCCCACATCCACAATCATCAGCCGTTCCTCTCCCCTGATAACATACGTATTGCAGTCCAACATCCCGCGCTCCGGATAGAAATACAAGAAATCACTAAGTTTCATCGCCTACCTCATCATGTGCATGCGCTGTGTCCACGAAAATCTGACGGTACACCCTGCGGTTCACCTCGTAATGTATCATACTCAATTTGTCGGCAATGTTCAATGGCCGGCGGTCGGGAGAAAACGGCGCAGGCGTGGATGAAGAAGCTTCGAGCAGGAGTCCTAGGCCGAGATGCAGTTAAAGGCGGCTTGGAGGCCAAGCAGGTAGCTATGCACTCCGAATCCGGAGATCACCCCTACCGCAATCGGGGCGGTGAGGGATTTTTGCCGGAACTCCTCGCGGCGATAGATGTTGGAAAGGTGAACTTCGATCACCGGTATATCAAGAGCCGCGAGCGCGTCACGAAGCGCAATGCTGGTGTGCGTGTAGGCAGCGGGATTGATTACCAGCGCATCGTAGCGCCCCATCGCCTCGTGGATACTGGTTATCAAATCGCCTTCCGAGTTGGACTGAAAGGTAGCCACCTGAAAACCGTTCTCCTGAGCAAATTTCGCCAAGCGCCCGTCGATTTCGGCGAGAGAAAGCGTCCCATAAATCTCCTTCTCTCGTCTGCCCAGCAAATTGAGGTTCGGACCATGCAGCACCAATATCTTCTTCATCTTCTTGTCCCCCTCGGGAACGCCTAGAAAGTCTCCAAGGCATGTAGGTAAGTTTCGTAATTCCGACTCACTTCCCCAAGCGAGTCTCCGCCGAACTTTTCCAAGAATGCTCGCGCAATCTCAAAGGCAACTGCCGCCTCGCCTATCACCGCCAGAGAGGGAACCCGGCAGACATCGGAGCGCTCCACTGCCGCCTCAACCGGCTTCTTGTCTATGATGTCGACGGATTTCAGCGGCTTCAT
>JAJRAX010000331.1 GCA_028679775.1 Methanothrix sp.
ATTGTAATTTTTATAATCACAAAGACATTTTACATTATATAAAATTATCCGAAAAATTAAATGTAGAAACACATTTTTTTCAATATGATAATGTTGATTATGATTGTTGTGTTACTGTTTATGTAGATGATGAAATATATTCTAAATATTATTCAGATTTTTCTGAAATTGAAGAAAACTTCGATGATGATCAATATGAAATTAAAGATATTGAACATTGGTTAAAAGCAAAAAAATACAATATTTTATGATAACTATTTTAATATAAATTAAATACAGATAAAGACCGAGAAATATTTGATCGGTTTTACCAATTATTTGGAATAAAAAATGAAATTATAATATTTTTAAATGAAATTGAATATTGGTCAGAAAATAAAGAAGATGTGGAATTATATTTAAAAGCAAAAAAATACAATATTTTATGATAACTAATTTTAAAGAATTTGAAGGTACTAATTTTCATAGTATGAAGCAAATTGATGATATTATAGATAAAATATCAACTACTGGATATGGTTCCTTAGATGATTCAGAAAAAGCTATACTTAATAATTTTTCAAAAGATGATGAAGATATCAATACTATATTAATTGAAATTAGTGAATTGGAATTAAAATCTAAAATATTACAAAATAAGATGCGAAATGAAACTTTTGATGATTTAAAACAAAAACAAATGGAACATTGGATAAAAATTACAAGTAAAATTACTAGTCTTAAACACCAATTAGAAAATATTTATAAAGTTGATAAAAAGGATATATGGGCATATCAAGATAAAAATGGATTATTTACAGGTAATGAAGATGATTATAATCAATATGATGATGAAAATGAAAGTAAAATATATCAAAATAACAAATTATCTGGTAAAAATTCATTTTTAACTTTTTTACAAATAATATCAAATCATGATTATCATTTTATATTAAATGATTTTTATACCAAAATTTACCAATATCATTTTTTCTTTTCAACCGAAACCATTATATCTTTAAATGAATTTATAGAAATATTTAAATATAAACATTCTTTAGCTGCATGTTATGAGATTTTATTAAAAATTAATGATGCTAAATTAGCA
>JAJRAX010000388.1 GCA_028679775.1 Methanothrix sp.
TCCACTTGTAAGTGCCTTCGACTGCATATGCATCTTTGTCTGTATCGGTGGCGCTTGTGGAAGTAATATACGAGTAGCTCTTGTCCGTTGTTTTTGTATAATCGGCATTAATGTTAAAAGAGCCGCTAATAGGGTTGGAATAATATTTTATTCTTCCCGCAGGGGCTGTACTGTTGCCGAATATCGTTCCAGTGGCTCCGGCATTCATATAACCGGCCTCAAAAGTACCGACAGGAGATGCGTAATTAACGTAAGCCCAGTCAAACGCGATGTTTTCATTTTCCGCGCGGGTTCCTGCTGAATCTACAGCCAGAGCTGTACCAGCATCGCTTCTCACACCGCCCCAGATTCTTTCCATGGCGTCAAAGCGGGTAACCAGTTTCAGGCACGGGGATACGACAAAATCTGTTCCGACGCGCAGTCTCTGAAAAAAGAAAGCTGTGCTTGGATTCGTATCGCTATCGTCTACCCTTGTTTTGTTTAAATACAATCCGGCGGCATAATATTCTCCGCTAACTTTTACATCGACTGCAAAAGCCGATACGCTGAAGGCCATGACCAGCCCCAGTGACAACAAAATTAACCAAAATCTCTTCATTTTTTCCTCCAGAACGTAGTTTTATTTAAAATAATAAAACTTTGAATTAAATTGACCGGTAGTTATCATTTAAAAGTTTATTTGTAAAGGATAATTTGACGTGAGAAGCAAGAAAAATTGAATTAAGGTAATGATAACACGATCATATGTTATTATTAATATAAAGAAATTCAGTTGGCTTAAAGGAATATTTATAAATATTTTAGTAAGTTATGTTTGTTTGACAGTTTATGGGTGTTATTTAATGCAATCCCGCAATTCAGCCGTAATCTTTGAATATTATATAAATTTGTTATAAATTAATTTTGTTTCGATTTCACTGCTTTGATTCTTTTAATTTATTCAATTCTTCTTTATAAAGCTCAGCCTGCGCTCTTATTGTTTCAAGTTCTTTCTGTGCTTTTTCCAGTTTTTCTTCCTGTCTTTGCCTTTCTTCCCTTTCTTTTTCCTGAATTTCGTCAATGCCTACGTAAACGGCTAAAGCTCCGCCCAGCAGTAAAAATATTGGAAATGCGCCTTTAATAATGGTCATGAAATCCGACCAGAAAAATATCAAACTGATTAATCCGAAGATGGCAGAAATTATTCCTCCGATTAACAAAGACATAATTATACCTCCGGTGAGCAAA
>JAJRAX010000028.1 GCA_028679775.1 Methanothrix sp.
AAGATGTCTGGTTCAGGAAATAAGAAAATCGCGGTGATCGCAGGCGACGGCATCGGGCCGGAGGTAGTACAGAGTGCTCTAGCGGTGTTGGATGCAGCAGGTGCTGATTTGGAGATCGTCCCTGTGGAGATAGGCCTTGCCCGCTGGAAGAGGACTGGACAGGCCATGGGTGAGGCGGATTTAGAGACCCTCAAGGAGTGCGACTGCATATTTCTGGGGGCCATAAGCACTCCGCCCGACCCCAATTACAAAAGCGTTCTTCTCTGCATTCGAAGGGAGCTGGACCTTTATGCCAATATCCGGCCCATCAAGTCTCATGAACTCGATTTTATCATTGTACGAGAGAACACAGAAGGGCTGTATTCTGGCATCGAGGAGGTAGGTAGAGAGGAGTCGCGAACCATTCGTGTGATCACGCGAAAGGGCTCGGAGAGGATAGCAGAGAAGGCCTGCGACCTCGCTCTACTCAGGCGAAAGCTGACAATCATCCACAAGTCCAATGTGCTTCGATCTGACCGTCTCTTCCTGGAGGCCTGCCAAACGGTAGCAGAGCGACGAGGGGTGCCTTCTGAGGAGATGCTTGTGGATTCAGCCGCCTACAATCTGGTTGTAAACCCCAGGAGGTTTGATGTGATGGTCACCACCAACCTCTTTGGAGACATTTTGAGCGACTTGGCTGCAGGGGTGATAGGAAGCCTCGGGCTATGCGCCAGCGCCAACCTAGGCATCAACCGCGCGCTATTTGAGCCAATCCACGGCAGCGCTCCGGATATAGCAGGAAAGGGCATCGCAAACCCCATAGGAGCCATTAGGAGCGCCGCAATGATGATTCAATGGCTAGGCGACATAAAGACCGCAGGGCAAATCGAAGCCGCTGTGCAAAAAGCCCTTGAGCGAGGAGTGCGGACGCCGGACCTGGGTGGAAGAAGCAGGACTGCAGAGGTGACGGATGCAGTGAAGGGATACCTCGCTAAACCAGCAAACTAGATCATTTCTTTTTCTTCCAGAGAGATGCCAGCAGACGGGAGAGGCTCCAGGGAAGGCTATTTTGCAGCCGCTTTTTCATCTGCTCAGATGAGCTGCGTCCGCTCTTGGATCGTTTCACCATAGAGATGACCTCATAGCCACATATTTCATCCATGAGGCTTAATAGATGATGCTTCCGAGGCAACCACAGTTGGCAAAACTTTATATTTGTACATAATCTAAATATATTTGGTGTGTTAAAATGAATCGACAAGCCAAAAAGGGCATTTTCCTGATAGCTTCACTATTAATCCTCTTTTCTGCCGCTTGGGCCTCAGGAGCAGACTCGTCTGCTCTGGATGGGGCAAACCTATCACTTAACGGCACTGCCTTTTCGGATGAGAATGCAGACGGCATATTTTCCGCAGGAGAGACCGGCCTATCCAATGTGACCATTCGACTGATGCACGAATCCCTGGAGGTATCCAAGACCACCACGAACGAATGGGGGCAGTATATCTTCGACAATATCTCACCGGGCCTCTACAGGCTTGAAGCAGATCCGATTTTAGAGGCAGACCAGACCGCTCCGGGCTGCGGTTACTATGAGGTGAACCTCAGAGACATGCCTGGGTTCGGATTGGACTATGGTTTTTTTGTTCCATCAAACCTCACAGCATCTCTTCCTGAAAAGGCACACAGCCTCATGCGCCCCACGGAAAGCGATTTGAGACAGTGGACAAAACAGTACGATTCCGCCCCCAAGGCATTTTTTCTCAGCTCTGATATCGGAGCCAAGATAGGAGCCGCGCCGCCTGTCAACTACAGCCTTCTCGACCTCTTGAAGTACACGCCCTCTGAACGCGATCAGGGAACCTGCGGCAACTGCTGGATCTGGGCTGGAACCGGAGCTATGGAGATAGAGTACGCCCGGCAGACGGGCCTGTCAGACAGGTTCTCCGTCCAGTACATGGATTCCAGCTACAACGACGGCTCTGACGACGAGGGAGCATGCTGCGGCGGCTGGCTGGAGGACTTTGCAGCCTTTTACAATGAAAATGGCATCATAGTTCCCTGGTCCAACGCCAATGCTCACTATCGCGATGGTGCAAATGACTGCGGCGAACCCTCGGCGGTCTCTTCAGCCAGCATATCCACTAGCCCCCATTACAATCTGAGCTCCATATCCGCCACGGCCGTTGCTACCCAGGATATTGACAGAGAGACGGCCATCACCAACATCAAGAACGTCCTCTTGCAGGACCGGGCCATCTGGTTCGGGTTCTTCCTGCCTGACGAGAGCGCCTGGAAAAACTTCTACAACTTCTGGGGAACAGAACCAGAGAGCGCAGTATGGCAGCCGGACTTTGCCTCTGGCAGGGAATATGACTACAACACCGGTGGAGGACATGCAGTCCTCTGCGTGGGATACGATGAATCCGATCCCGATAACCGCTGCTGGATCATGCTCAATAGCTGGGGAACTACCGCCAAGCGGCCAGCCGGCCTTTTCCGAGTGAGCATGGATATGGATTACAATTGCAGCAATCCCGGAGCAGGATATGCATTCTACTGGATGAGCCTGGATATGATATGCGCGGACAAAGAGAACAACCTGCCTCAAAAGCCCATAACTCCCGCGGGACCTGCCAGTGGGTCAGTTGGCCAATCGCTAAGCTACGCTACATCCGCCGCGGATGCTGATGGAGATTCCGTCAGGTTCACATTTGACTGGGGAGACAAAAGCCAGTCGTCTACAGGATTCTCTAAATCAGGAAATCCGATCAGCGCAAACCATACCTGGGCTCAACCTGGCACATACCATGTGAGAGCTATGGCCACAGACAGAAGAGACGGGCAGTCCGACTGGTCCTTAGATCTCAAGATATCCATAATCACGAATTCTCCACCAACGAATCCGAAGCCAACCGCGGGCGTTCCCAGAGGATTAGTGGGGAAAAGCTACTCATTTGTTGGATACAGCACTGATCCCGATAGAGATCAGATCTCTTACATCTTCGACTGGGGCGACGGTGAGAGCACAAAGACTGCGTTTCTCCCATCAGAAGTCTCAGCGCGCGCCGCGCATTCCTGGAGTAAAGAAGGAACATACGTGGTCAAAATTATGGCAACAGATAGCATTGGGGCAACATCCAACTGGTCCGTATCAAAGAAGGTGGTAATCAAGAGCCTAGCAGAAAGAAAAGCAAAAATGCAACTGAGGCATGAGGAAGATGGTGATCCTCGTGCCACCTGATCCTTTTAAAGAGCCCTGACCCAGGCCTCGGCCCTCCGTCCAACCTCAGCGGGGTCCATCGGAACGCGGGCTACGCCAGTCTCGATGGCAGCGCGGGCGACCGCAACGGCCACTGCCGGAACCACCCTTCGGTCAAGGGGCGATGGGATGATGCATGTCTCAGATACATTTTCCACCAAGCCGGCGATAGCTTGTGAGGCTGCGACCTTCATGGCCTCGTTTATGTCTGATGCCCTGACATCAAGAGCCCCCCGGAAGATTCCTGGAAAGCCCAAAACATTGTTGACCTGATTGGGGAAGTCAGACCTGCCTGTGGCAACCACGCGAGCGCCTGCCTGCATGGCCAGGTCGGGCATGATCTCAGGAACCGGATTGGCCATGGCAAAGACGATCGCATCCTCAGCCATGCTCCTGACCATCTGAGGAGTGACAATGCCCGCGACGGATAGTCCCAAGAAGACATCCGCACCAGAGATGGCATCGGACAGGGTTCCGTTGACATTTCTTGGATTGGTCAATTGAGCGATCTCTTTTTTGGGGGGGTTGAGATCGGTTCTACCCTGGTGGATCACTCCCCGGCTGTCGCAGAGTATTACATCCTTGGCCCCGAAGCTGTGGAGGAACTTGGTGACGGCAGTTCCTGCAGCACCCGCGCCACTCACTGCCACCCGCAGGGATGAGAAGCTCTTGCCGACAACCTTCAGGGCATTGATGAGCGCAGCCAGGGCAACCACGGCGGTACCGTGCTGGTCGTCGTGAAAGACTGGGATCTTCAGAATTTTTTTAAGGCGCGTCTCCACCTCGAAACAGCGAGGTGCGCTGATGTCTTCCAGGTTGATGCCGCCAAAGACTGGCTCAATCGCCGCCACAGTATTCACGATGACATTTGGGTCCTTGGAGGTCACAGCTATTGGGAAGGCATCGATTCCCGCGAAGTTTTTGAACAATATGGCCTTACCCTCCATAACGGGGATGGATGCCAAGGGGCCGATGTCGCCAAGCCCCAGCACTGCTGTCCCGTCTGTTACCACGGCAACGATATTGCCCTTGGCAGTGTACAGATAAACGTCATCCTGATTCTTCTCAATCTCGCGACAGGGCTCGGCCACGCCTGGAGTGTAGGCCAAGGAAAGATCTTTTGCAGTAGCGCAGGGCACCTTGCTGTGGATGGCAATCTTGCCACCCGCTGCTCTATGAAATTCTAAAGCATCATCTCTTAGAGTCATAACAACACCTGAAGTATTGGATCTTCTGGCTAATGGGAGGAGCAACAGATATAAAGCATGGGTAAGACGGAGATTTAAATGGGCCGGGGTGGCAGAGCGGACAATTTTCGCGGCTGGAAGGCCGCGGGAGTTCATACGCGGCAGGCTCGAGACCTGTTGTCCCTTCCTGGGACGCTTGGGTTCAAAATGGCGAGAGCGCAACAGCTCCACCAGGAAAATCCCAACCCCGGCGCTATTTAATCAGATCAGAAAAAGGCGATAGAATTATGGCTAGATTTCCAGAAGCTGAAAAGAGAATCTTGAATCTCAAGATATGCATGCGCTGCAACGCACGAAATCCCGTTAGAGCAACCCGATGCCGCAAGTGCGGCTACCACGGACTGAGGATGAAGTCCAAGGAAAACAAGACTGCATAGATGACATTTGAGAGGGGCAAGGTCGAGCTTCTGCTGACCTCTGCAGCAGCCCGCGGAGCCGGGCATCTAACCCTTATCGACCCGGACTCCCAGAGTCCGGAAGAGGCTGCAAGAATGGCCCGCGCCGCGACCGAGGGAGGGACCGACGCCATCATGGTAGGCGGCTCTGTGGGCGCGGCAGGAGTTCTTCTCCATGAGACTGTGAAGAAGATCAAGGAACAGACAGATCTTCCTGTGATCCTCTTTCCTGGCAGCGTAGCTGGTCTATGCGAGAACGCTGATGCCGTATTCTTCATGAGCCTTCTCAACTCTCGCTCTCCGGCTTATATCGTAGAAAACCAGGTGCTGGGCGCTCCTCTCGTTTTGCGCTACGGCCTTGAGCCATTGCCCATGGCCTACATCATCATTGAGCCTGGCGGGACTGTGGGCTACGTGGGCGACGCCCGGCTCATACCGCGAAGAAAGCCAGAACTGGCTGCAGCCTACGCCCTGGCCGCCAAATACATGGGCATGAGGCTGGTCTACCTGGAGGCGGGGTCCGGTGCTGACTCGCCAGTGCCGACCAAGATGGTGGCACTGGTCAAGAAGCTCATAGGAAACATTCTGCTAATAGTAGGCGGAGGCATCAGAAGCGGTGCGACTGCGGCAGAGCTGGTGGCAGCCGGCGCTGACCTGATTGTGACCGGCACGGCTGTGGAAAAGAGCCAGGACGTGGCATCCTTTGTCTCAGAGATGACGACCTGCATTCGAAGGTAGTTACTCGTGAATGGCTCCATCCGAACATTCTTGGATCAGAACGACCTGGACGGTTTTCTCTATGTTGGCGACAGCATCTGCGATGCCAACATGTATTATCTCTCTCACTTTTTGGCTGGCGACAGGTTCGCCCTTCTCGCTCAGGAGAAGACCACCATTCTCGTCTCATCCATGGAGAAAGGCCGGGCCCAGAAGGAGTCCACAGCCGACAAATGCCTGAGCACCTCCCAGTACCGAATCATGGAGTTGCTCAAGGCTGGCGGCAAGCCGAATGATGCTTACGCTCAGGTGCTGGCCGAGTTCTTGCGCGACCACGGCATCAGGCATCTGGGCGTGTCCCAGAGTTTTCCCGCCGGAGTTTACCAGCTCCTCTGCCAGGATTTCGAAATTAAGATCCTGGAGAGCCCCACAGCAAGCTGGCGGATGATAAAGAGTCAGGAAGAGCAGGAGACAATCGCCGCCAGCCAGAGGGCCTGCGAGAGATCCATGCGCCGGGCAGTCCAGCTCATCGCTGGATCAAAACCCCGCGGAGAGATACTATTCAGAGGAGATGAGCCACTTACTTCTGAGATGGTGCGCGGGGCAATTGAGGTCTCTCTCCTGGAGGACGGCTGTGAGGCCGCGGATACAATTGTGGCCGGCGGCAGACAAGCTGCAGACCCCCATATGAGAGGCACGGGCCCGCTTCAGGCTAACGCCCCGATTGTCATCGATATATTTCCCAGGTCTAAGAGCAGCCGGTACTTTGCAGACATGACTCGCACAGTGTTACGGGGCGAGGCTGCACCCGAAATCACTGAGCTGTACGAAGCAGTGCGACTGGCCCAGGACGCGGGGCTCAAGGCCATCCGTGCGGAGGTCGATGGCAGCGAGGTCCATTCCAGGGTCTCACAGGTATTCATAGACCAGGGGTACCCGGAGAGAGAAGACCGCGGGTTTACTCATTCTACCGGTCACGGCGTGGGATTGGATGTTCATGAAAAGCCCTCGATAAGCGAGATAGGTGAGGCCCTGAAGAACAATGCCGTGGTGACTGTTGAACCGGGGCTGTACTATCCAGAGACTGGAGGCGTGCGGCTGGAGGATCTGGTGGTTGTAAAGGAAAACGGCTGCAAGAACCTCACTCACTTTGAAAGGCAGCTCGTGCTTTAGAATTGAATAAGGCTCTTCTAGATCCCCATTTTGAGGTGTAATAAATGGATGCTGAAATCTTAGAGAAGTACCGGAGTGCCGGGCGAATCCTGGCGGAGGTGCTGGCCGAGGCCCGGCCCAAAGTAGAGACTGGAGCGTCACTTCTGGATGTGGCCAATTTCGTTGAGGATGCCATAAGAAGCAAAGGCGGCCAGCCGGCTTTTCCCTGCAACATATCTCTGGACAGAAATGCGGCTCATTATACACCATCGCCAAAAGACCTCAGCACCTTTGGCGAGAGCATGGTGAAGCTGGATGTAGGTGTCCACGTGGACGGCTACATCGCCGATGCTGCAGTAACAATCGATCTGAGCGGACACGATAAACTGACTGAGGCCTCAAAAGCTGCCCTGGAGGCGGCGCTCGATATAGTTCGACCGGGAGCAGACACCGCCCAGATCGGAAAGGTCATTGAGGAGACGATAACCGGATACGGCTACCGGCCAGTTTACAACCTGACAGGCCACGGCCTATCCAGATATCAGGCCCATGACGAGCCTGCTGTGCCCAACAGGGCTATGGAGAAGGGCACAGTCTTGAAAGAGGGCGATGTGATAGCCATAGAGCCCTTTGCCACCAACGGTTCAGGCAGGATCAGCGAGGGACCAATCAATGAGATCTATGGTTTTTCCGCCCCCAGGCCGATGCGATTGCCTGCGGCTCGATCCCTCTTAAAGGAGATCACCGAGAATTACAGAACACTTCCCTTCGCCCGGCGCTGGCTCAAAGGCGAGAGGGCGGAATATGCGCTCATGCTGCTCTTGAGAAGCGGAGCTGTTCATACATACCCTGTCCTCTGGGAGGTGGAGGGGGCTCTTGTATCTCAGGCCGAGCATACCGTTGTTATTCTTGAGGAAGGATGCGAGGTAACAACCAGATAGTCAAATCAAAGATCAGGGCCTAATCGCCCTCATCCGCATCCTCGGAACCGTCGTCGTCCTTGTAGCTATCATCACCAATCATTGCAGCAGAGATCGCGTCGATCCCATCCAAGAGCTCCGCCGTCATGCAGTAAGGTATTTCGCCTAGCTCCGGAAGGCTCTCTCCGCCGATCACCCTAGCGCCCACCTGGCTCAAGAGATCGAATGCAGAATCCAGGTCCTCCTTCTGCTCGGAGGCTATCGCCTCTGCTACCATCTCATCTAAGGTGCTGTCGCGATCGAAGCTTCCTGTGATGTATCGCTGACTGGAGACGAATACTGCGGCAAGGGAGGTCTTGAGGGACTCGATCATCAAATCTGCGTCTTCCCCAAGTGACTCGTGCTCGGCAAAGACAATGGACCTGATGGTCGCGATCTCGGCCATAGCCTCCTCAGGCGTTATGACCTCTTTCTCTGAGCGGGCTATTACTTTGAGACAGGCCAGCACCACGTCATCCATGATGTAGATGAATACGGCGCCAGAATTTTTTTCGTCCGCCTCAGAGAGCTTGAAGTCGCTGCTCTTGACCTTATTCATCCAGTTGAGCCAGCGCTTCTCTGTGTAGAATTCTTCCTTCATTTTACAACTCATCCTTTCTTCATTTGATAAGCCTTATCGGTACGTATCCGCCAGGGCCACTCTTTCTAGAACAAGATCGTCGATCCTTTCCTTGCCAACTGCTGAAAGTTCCGCTGAGGTGATATGAAACGCCTGAATCACTGCCTTTGCATCAAACGAGCAGCTTCGTCCGTCAAGCTCAATGATCCCGGACAGCTCTGCGGAGTCGGGCCAGCAGCATCCTCCGCCGGGATTGGCGAGGACAAGTGCGATTCTCTCGGTGCGATCTGAGATCCCAATGACAAAGGCTCTTTCAATCTGCCTCTCCCCGGAGGCATAACGCATGATCTCCATGCCTCTATTTTTGGCTATGTTTCTTCCTTCGGAGAAGGCCGCAAACGCCTTTTCTGCGGCAAAATAAATGTGCCTCTCACTGACGACCAGATCTGCATCCAGGGCCTGTGCTATGCAGCCATGACGGGATTGCAGATCCTTCAATGCGGATATGAGCCGCGCACTATCCCGAATTGCCGGCTTTCCAAAGAGCACGCGAATCTCATCCATCAAATTCCGATCTGATGAAGAGGGTTAAAAGCTTACGGTCTCAGGGCGAAAATGATCATCGTTTATTCAACCATGGACTAGCAAAGAACCGTCCACTAAAAACAGCACAGCTAAAATCTAAGAAGGGGGCAGGATCACTGCCCATAATTATTGAATTTTCGAACGAATCAAACCAGGCCAACGCGCTGCAACCTTAACAGGTCAGCGGTATTCAGCTTCTCGCCCTGTCTGAAGTGGGTAAGGATCTCCTCGGCCTCGCGCTTGGCAACCTCTTTGGCGCGATCTTCCTTGATATCCCGGTTCTTCTTCTTCAAGCCCACGATGACCTTTTCGAAGTCGCGAACCTCTCGCTGGGTGCGGATGAACTCCTTGTGCTGCTCATCGGCGGCCTCCTGGGCCTTCACGAACTCCTTATGAGCAGCATCCGCTTCAGCGCGAGTCTGATCGGCTTCTTTGAAGGTGGCGATCATCTGATCATGGTATTCTTGAGCAAGTTCCGCGAACTTGGTGACCTGATCATGGTGCCCAGATGCCTGGTCCCTCATGGCCTGCGCTTCATCTAGGAGCTTTCTCAGCTCATCATTCTTCTCGAGCTGCTCTTTTCTGCCCTTGAACTCTGCATGCAAGGCCGCGATCTTATCGACCAGTTGCTTCTCCTTATCCGGGGTCAAAACCTCAGTCTGCTGCCTGAACTCCAAATGATCGATCTCTCTTCGAAGATCCCTGATGGAGCGCTCACCTGTGAGGTTGTACTTCTTCCGAATATCGTCTATCCTTGCATAGAGCTGGTTGGTCTTCTCGTTGTATTCATCCCTAAGCTTCTTGGACTCGGCGACATTCTTGTTGTTCTCATCCCGCAGCTTCTTGAGCTCCTGGGCCTTGTCTATCAGCTCTTTAGTGGCCTTGTTGAGCTCATTTCGCTTGGCGGCCCATTTGCTCGCCTCAGCATTCAGTTGGCTGCGTCTATCCTTGAAGGCAAGGGACTCCTGCCTGAGTTTGCCTCTCTTATCTTCCAGTTCTGCCAGCATCCCCCGTTTGTCCTCCTGTTCCAGCCCGTGGCTGGGGTTTGGTCCCACTCCGGAACCAAAAAACCCGGGAACCCTTCGCCTGGGTGGCGAAGCGCTTCTCTTTAGCACTATACATGTGGGGTTTTTTGCATGCTCATTTTCGCTCTAACGACCGATGTCAATCTTATAACTATCAATTCAATCGGGTTCTTTGCTCAAATAACCCGACTTGCGCGCAATGGTTACGATCAAAAGGCGACCTTCCCATAAGATCGATAAGAGCAAGCATGCCTGTATATATCAAAAACCCTTTACGTATTAACCTTTTGGTTATGCCCCCTTCAAGCCCTTAAGTTACTGTAGGTGCGTCAGGCCAAAACCGAGTGGCAATCGAATTGCAGCAGCGAAATAATTCAACTCACGATCAGTCTTTGCTCTTATAAAAAAGGCAATCAACAGATTAAAATAGGTGAGTTGATGAAAGGAAACCAGGATCATTAAAAAATAGTGTTATTCGCTTTAGATGGAGGGATTGATCTGAAGAAGGCTATGCAAGCATTAATCGTAGCAATGGTTCTAGTTGCTCTTACAGGGTGTTCATTGGCCTGGCCTGCCCAAGTAACTACTTGGCCAGCAACATCAAAGTACCCGAATGGATACGAGGAGACAAATAGGACATTTGATTTTGAGCAGAGCGTACAGGGAAATGGCTATTTCATGACATATCTGTATGCCAAGGCCGGCAACGTCGCCGTTAAAAATTATGCTCACGGCTCCGGATCCTTGAACAGCGAGGCCACTCTGACCTATCAGAACCAGTACCGCTCGACTCACAATACATACTCCGACTACAACGATTTCCTGCAGGACTGCATCCAGTTCAAAGAGGATGTCGCAATGGTCTATGCACCCATGAAGATCGCTGTCGGAAATGGCTATTACGCGGCAAACCCACTGGACTACAGCTCTCTGCTCAAGGAGAAGACCTGGGTAAAGAACTACCTCGCCGGCACCAGCATGCACCATGAGGTTGAGTATGCCCATGCCCTTGACAAGGAACTTGAGATTGTAGGCAAAGAGAAGATCAACATGACCTGGGACCCAGAGCTTGAGTCCGTTGGATACACCCAGATGAAGGTAGTCGAGGATGTAACTGACGGCAAGGCACACATCGGCGTCCTGCAGGCCAACGAGAACTTCCCGGCCATTGTAGCCGACGATATCGACTCGGTTCGTGACGTGGCTGTTTGGAATAGCGAGCTGAATTCCGCGAAATCCGCTTGGAAGGATCCGGCTATTGAGATCGATGAGGATTACTGGGGAACCTATCACATCGAGAAGAACATGACCCTTGAAGTACCCTACCACTTGGTTCAGAAGAGCCAAGACTGGCTACCCTGCTGCTTCGGCGGCTTCGAGTCCATGAATACCCTCGACAAGAAGGTATTCAAGTCGGCAACCGGAATCTTCGATTGCACCTGCTTCAAGGTACCAACTCAGGCAGAGTTCCCGAGAGTTTACTAAAGAGAGAGGATTACTTCCTTTCTCGTCTTTCTTTTTTTCTCGTTATGCAATTATCGACCTGGGAGCCCATATACCAGCAGATCCTGGAGGACTTCGGATTTTCTCGCAAGGGAGATGAGGAAGCTGGACAACTTCTATCTGATCTCCTAAAGGGCCATGACTCACAGATTTCTGCAGCACGGGCAACAGTCTCAGGCCGCCGGGCAATAGTATGCGGCAATGCCCCGATTCTCTCCAGAGAACTTGCTAAAAGAGTGGAAGAGGGTGAGATGCTGTCGAAGGACGCAGCGATTCTGGCTGCCGACGGAGCCACTGAGGTCCTGATGAAAAATGACATTGTGCCTGACATCGTGGTCACTGACCTTGACGGCCCCTTTGCCGCGATCCTCGCAGCCAACCGGAAGGGAGCCATCCTGGCGGTGCATGCCCACGGCGACAACCTGGATGCGCTCAGCAGATATGTGCCCCAACTTGAGAGAATCATAGGAACAGTGCAATGCCGCCCCCTGCCCGGGCTCTACAACTTCGGAGGGTTCACAGATGGGGACAGATCTGTATTTCTGGCGAGAGAGCTTGGGGCCTCCGAGATAGATCTCCTGGGCTTTGACTTCGATGACAATAGCGTCACGCCCAGAAAGAAGAAGAAGCTGGCCTGGGCGAAGAGGCTGATAGATCTGGCCCAGATGGATGCAAGACGATAGGCTATCTGCCGCTATCTGCCAACGAGATCGAGGACCGCGTCGGTCGCCTCTTTCGCCACGGCTTTTTCGCTTTGGCCGGCGTCGATGAGCACAAACCTTCGAGGCTCAAGGGCAGCGATCGCCCTGAAGTTCTGGTCCACCAATCTTAAAAACTCCAGACGCTCGAACTTCTCCCTGCTCGAGCGCGACTGCATCCTCATCAAAGCGGACTCTGGCTCCAATAGGAAAAGCAGAGTCATGTCCGGCAGGACATTCCAGGGCCGCGAGATGCTCTGGATCCAGGATACGGGATCGGGCACAATTCCGCGCAGCGTCACACCCTGATAGGCGGCAGTCGAGTCGGCATACCTGTCAGACAGCACTATCGCACCGTCCTCCAAAGAAGGAATGACGGTCTCCGCTAGATGATGGGCATGGTCCGCCATGAAAAGAAATAACTCTTGCATGCGCATTGCAGCAGAGGCTTCGCTCCCTTCTCGATCGGCTTTTCCCAGCTCCGCTCTCAATATCCTGCCCACATCACCAGTGGTGGGCTCGGCTGTAAGCACAATTCTCCTCTCAGACAGCACCTGCCGAAGCCTTGAGGAGATATGCCGAAGGACGGTGCTCTTTCCAGAACCGTCGATGCCCTCCAGGGTGATGAGCCGACCTAACACGCAATTGATGTGCTCCGGGGAAGAGATCAAACTATCGATATCCTTATCAATTTAATAATAGTGATTGTCGCCCGATACTAACTCTGGCACTTCATCCGATGGGTATCCGCAGTCAGTCCAGTAACCCTCGCAACGGGCGTCTGTACCGCATTTGGGTTGTCTCATGGTCATAGGTAGACAGATAGTCAGTATCCTACCATAAGGACCTATCAACGCGGCCTGTAGTCCCTTTCTTGCACCGGCATTCACCGCAG
>JAJRAX010000004.1 GCA_028679775.1 Methanothrix sp.
GAGGGGGTAGTCCCTTGCTATAACTGAGCTTCGAAGAAGGCCCCCAATACCTGGATAAGAGAAAACATTCTCGACCAGAACCGCGCCGCCCATGAGCATGCCGATCTGAAAACCTACACGGGTCACTACAGGCAAGAGGGCGTTACGCAGAGCATGTCTGTGCCAGACAAGTGTATCTCCGATTCCCTTTGCTCGAGCTGTTCTGATGTAGTCTTTGGTCATCACTGTGATCAGAGTGTTTCTGGTGAGAAGGAATATGCCCGTTAGCTGCGTGAGGGCGAGAGTGAACATGGGCAGAATGGCATGATAGCCGATGTCCCAGGCGCGATCGATGAGGCTTGTGTAATGAGCAAACGGTGTTATGGCCCCAGCCAGAGGAAATATTTTCAGCTTGACTGAGAATGCTAGAAGGATGATGAGTCCTAACAAGAATGACGGAATCTCAGCAAAGCTGATCAGGCCCATAATGAGAATCTTGTCGGTCGCCGTTTCCCTGTGCCGGGCCGAGAAAAGGCCTAGAAGGATTCCCGCGGCTGTGCTGATGATGGTGGCTCCGATCACAATCAATGCCGTCCAGGGCAGACGAGTCCATATAGCCTCAATTACCGGGACCTTGTAGTAGATGCTCTCTCCAAGGTCGCCCCTGGCTATAGAGCAAATGTAATTGATGAACTGTTCATAGGCTGGTCGGTCAAGGCCATAGTAGCCGATGAAATACTGCCTCTGCTCTTCGGTGAGAACAGATATGACCTCGTTTTCCTGGTCGGCAGATAGAATGAGAAAGGGGTCGCCTGGCATCATCCTGGGCAGGAAAAAATTCAGGATAAGAATGAGAAAAAGGACTGTTGCATACTGCAGCAGCATGCCCTTTCTGTCCTTACGCCTCATTTTTAGGCGATCTCCCAGACCATCATGCCGGTAACGCTTTCGGTTGAAGAGTGGTACATGCCATTTTCCGCCCTCTCTTCAAAATATTTTTTCATGCGGTTCTTCATGTCGTCATCTATATCCTTGCTACCGCTGAAAAATCCGGATACTGTATCGACCATAGAGTCTGCGGTTTCGTCGCTCGTCCAGGTATTTCTGGAGAGTTTCATGATAGGACGGTAGTCCATGCTGTACAGATACATGAATGGAAGATGAAAGCCGTTGCCGCCTGCATCACCATATTTTTCATTAAAGAGAATCTGATACAGCTCGTAGTATGAGGCATCCCATTTCCTGGAGACGAAGTTGCTGTAATAGCAGACTTTTTTAGAGGCCTGCATCATCTTATCGAAGGTTTCCGGGCCATTGATGCCTGGTGTCATTGAGGCCAATACGAGGTCAAAGCGGCCTCTGAAGCCCTGGGCGTCTATATCGATATCGCCCCAGGTGGAGAGAATGGTTTGAGACATGGCGACCTCCTCTTCACGAGCCCTTTTTTCTAGCCTCTTCATCATCTCTGCAGATATGTCCAGAGCTGTGACCTTTGCCCCCATTTTTGCCAGGGGGATGGCCAGGGTTCCAGGGCCGGAGCCTATGTCCAGGACCTCTGCATCTTCAAGCGAGAGGCCTGTGCTCTTGATCATGTCGAAGATCTCTGCCGTCCTCTTCTCTCGTCTGTCGCCCTTGACGTTGCGGGCGAAGCCTTCGGCTCTTTTGTCCCAGAAGAGGGCGGACTGGGGGCCGCTTCTCCTCTTTGAAGTCAGGCTCTTCCACAGCTCCGCCAGACATTCAGTGTTATTGCAGTTCATGCTATCATCATCCATGCAGGATCAATTCCGAATCTCGCTGCGATCGAGGTATGAGAGCTTGCTGTGGGTCATTTCGTGGTGGTCGAACATGTTCATCCAACCATCGTAGACAGCAGGACGATAAGCATTGTAGCTGGCTGTGTAGTAGAGAGGAATACTCGGGACCTCTTCTGCCAGGACATCCTGAAGCTCGTAGATGATCTCCTTTCTTTTCTCGGTGTCAGTCTCGCTCAATTGGGCCATGCAGAGATCGTCTACCTTGTCGTTCTGGTATCCGATGAGAGGTCGTCCGTGGCTTGCTCCCTCTATTCCGAAGGCTGCTCCGCAGAACTTGGTTCTCAGGTAGTCGGCATCAGAACCCCATCCACCGTAGCCATTGATGCCTATTTCGAAGTCGCCTTTGGCAAGCTTTGAGTCACGGGACTTGCTCTCGATCGCCTGAAGGGTGACATCAATGCCTGCTTCCTTGAGGCGTTCCTTGATCAGCTCGCCAATCCTTGCCTGGTCGCTGGCTAATATCACATTGAAAGAAAGCTTCTGGCCGTCTTTGTCCATGATGCCGTCGCCATCAGAGTCGGTCCAGCCCGCATCAGCCAAGATCTCTTTGGCCTTTTCGGCATCATGCTCGTACTTGGGGACGTTCTCGTTGTACCAGATATGGTCCTGAGGCAGAATTCCCATGCTGCCGGGCTTGCCTGCACCTCTTCCGATCTTGTCCACAAGCTCCTGTCTATCAATTGCATAGGCAAAGGCCTGCCTGATAGCCTTGTTATCGAGAATTGGGCTCTTGTTCATGTTGAATGACAGCTCATAGCCCCAGATGGCTGGCTGCTGGAAGACGTAGACCTCAGGGTCGCTCTTGAACATGTCAACCAGATCAGCAGAGAGGCTTACGAAGTCGATCTCTTTTTGCTGGAAGGCGACAGTAGAATCGCTCACTGGTATGAACTCGATATTTTTGACCCTCTGCTTCGGCCCCCAAAAGTCCTCGTTGGCGGTGAACTTGTATGTGCCGTGCTCTTTCTCGTATTCTGCGAGCTTGTAGGGTCCGGTGCCGGTGACGGCCTCTGGAGACTCAAACTTGTTTGGATCTGATTCATCCTTGTAAATGTGCTCCGGGATTATTTTAACGGATGCAATCTCATCGAGGAACGGAGCGATGGGCTGAGTTAGCGTGAATTTAATGGTATGATCGTCGATGACATCGATTTCAGAGACTGATGAGAGGTCATAGGATGACGCAGGAGGATGCTCTTTTTCATAATCGATGGTGAATTTGACATCATTAGCTGTAAATGGCTCACCATCCTGCCACTTGACATCGTTTCTCAGGTGGAATGTATATTCTTTGCTGCCAGAGCTGATGTCCCAGCTTTCCGCGAGCCAGGGTATGAGGCCCTTATCATCCTTTTCGATCAGGCTGTCAAATATGAGGTTCATCTTGTAGATTCCGGGGCCCCTTGGATAATGCATGAAGGGCGTCGGGTATCCCGAATCCCCGCCGCTCAGGTGGATGGTGTCCACGATCTCCGGGGATTTGACCTGAGGGGAATCTGACTCGGCAAGACAGGCCGAGCAGAAGAGCGCTATGCACAGGCAAGCAATTGCTGTGCCTGCAACGAATCTCTTTGTATATTCGGATATCGTTTGAATTCTAATTCCTCCTAGAAATATTATTTTGTGTGAAATTTTCCAGTTATGCCGAATGCCAGGAAAAACCCTCCATTAGCGGGACGATCCAACGAGGGCCACGTCCGATTAACCATATCAATCAGCTCAATCATCGGCATTCCCTTTGCAGACATAATTGGAGTTCTAGGCAATATTAATAATATTAGTGCAGACTAGATAGCTAATTAGTTATTAACTTTTCCATAACAAGTGTGATTTGATTTGAATCTCATTAAGATTATTTATCTACAACGGCAAACCTCATGGCAAATATGATAGGCATTCTTATGCTTATCTTCAGAGATTTTTTGATTCTAACCGCAAGAGCCAAATAACCTCTCGATGCATATCATGGGTGATTATGAAGCTCAAGATCAAGATTGCAGGTCCTAAAGTCCATGATGTAGGCTATAGATACTTCCTTATGAGCATGGCTATGTCTAATCGGATCAGGATGTTTGAGGCTCATAATACAGAAAGCGACAGCAATCAAGAGGTCCTTGTTTTTGTTGATGGTGAAGATAAAGCCGTTGAAGCATTCTGTGCCCTAGTTAAAACCAAGCGGCCTGCTCGCTCCGAGTCCTCAAATATCGCCTTTGAGGAATTCGACGGAGATGTAATGAAGATCGGAGAATATGCTCAATTCTGCTCTACAGTCCAATTGAACAAAGCAATCCCGGTACTCCTCGATATGAGAGACGATCTCAAGGAGATGAAAGGCGATATCAAAGCCGTGAGAAAGAATACGGATATGATCCCTCAGATTAGCGAAGATATCAAGGAAATGAAGGAAGATCTCAAAGGCTTGAGAGATGATATTCAACCCGGCTATGGCACGAGCTTCAGACAAGTACAATCTGATGTCAGAGCAATAAAACAGCAGCTAGGGATGTTGTAGATGGCTGCGGATCAAAAGTCCTGTCCATTCATGGCCGGGAAGGGGTGCCTCATGGAGGGATGCATGGCCTGGAGCAAAGGAAGATGCAATCTGATTTTCGGAGCAGGAGGACGCCCAAGTCCTCTTGATCAGAAATTGAGAAACGCTGCGCCGCTGATGTACAGGTCGCTATTGGATTTGGTCCGGATCATGGAAGATGTATCGAAGGACTGCGGCAAGTGCGGCCCTGAGCTGTGGAACTATGCCCAGGAGGTCAGACTAAACCTGCTCGACGAGCTGATCAAGTCTGAGCTGGCAGAGGCCGGAATAAATGAGGAATGACGGCCCTATTTTTGGCGGAAGAACTGTCTGAAATCCAAAACATTATGTAATTGGATTGGAATTGTTAGTACGTGACTTCCTACCATGCCACTGAAGTGGCAGGGCTTCCTGCTTCATCGAGCACGCGGAGCGAAAGTAATGAAAGGGGTACGATTCATCCCATCCCCTGAAGGAGATGGGTCTTCTCTACCCCTTTACCCCAACGTTATAATTATTTCTTTGAGTACAAAAAGAAGTCAACTACCCCACCCTAAAGGATGGGGCTTGTGACTGCACAAAAAATCGCGTCACAATAGGCTGGCTGACTTCAGCCCTAAAAGCTA
>JAJRAX010000276.1 GCA_028679775.1 Methanothrix sp.
CCGGATGATGACATCCCTATGGGCAGCCTCGCCAGGGCAATATGTTCCCTGAAGATCTCGTCCCAGGATCGACCTGGCCCCGGACTTAACGGTCTGACTTAAAAAATCCTCTACCGAGCTTTTTTCAGTCAAAACAGTCTCAGAAGCTGCTGATATGCCCGAAAATGGAAGAACTTTGGGCTGCCCCAGAATAGATAAAAGCCTCACTCTCCGATCCTGGTATGGCATGCTACAGATGTCTCTATCCCCAAGAGCCAGAAGATCATAGGCCAGGAGGGCCGGGCGGATGCTGCTCTTTCGAGAAAGACGACGGCGGTTGATGTATCTCAGCATCTCCACTTGGCTGCAAATCCTCGCTGCCGAAGAGCCGCGTTCATCCCGTCCAGTATTGTAAAAGCCAATCAGGTCGGCATCAACGACAAAATCAGCATCCAGTTCTCCGATCTGCCTGGATAGGCCATTCAAGGCAAGGGTGACGTCTCGCAACTGCGAAGAGAATATGAGGACATCGTTTCCCGTCTTATGGACCTGAATTCTCAGGCAGGGATACTTTGGCAGGTAGGCGCCAGGCAGGGGTGGCTCTCCGCGGAAATAGAGCATCGGCCTTGCGGGAACCAATGGCTGGATAGAGACGCCATTCAGATCACCTTCAAGAGCCCGCTCGGCGATGCCGCCCAGATCTGGCATTAGACCATAGGCCCTGCGGATTGCCCCCTGGTCGCAGTGCAGTGCTGATGAAAGGGCCGCGATCATGGTCCTCGTCCCCATGCCGACCTGATTGCCGCGGAGAGCCGTGCGAGCGATGAACTTTCCCTCCAGGGGAGTTGCCACCAGGAACAGGCCTCTTAGAATTGCGATCTTTCTTTGCTCCGACTCATGGCCCTTCAGTGCGGAGATGCGTCGAAGGCCATCATAAGTCGATAGGGCCTCCAAAGGCTCGCGAACCAGGGGATGCTGCCCCTTCTGTTGCAACGCCATCTCGGCTACAATCCCCATCTCCGAGCCATTCTTTCGCTGTGCAGTGACATCAAAATCTGATACCTCTACAAGAGCCGCGGCAAGGGTTTCAGGGCCTACTCCCATCACCCTGTTCTCCCAGGGCGGCCACAGCTCGCCAATGAGCAGCCGAACTGCCGGGCAGAGCATCCCTGGCTCATCTAAAACATCTACTAGGAAGTCTGCGGCTATATCAGCTTTAGAGCTTCGGGAAGCGAGAGCGATCTTCTGCAGGACAGAAGCGATTCTTGAATAGCGCATTTACCTCGCTATCTTGATATTCTTGAGATCTTCTGCACTCTTGGCCAGACTCTCAATCATGCCATCCAGATCTTTAAGAAAAGACCTGGTCACATCCGTGGTCACAGCTCCCGGTGCTGAAGCCTTGATCAACCCTTCTTGCTCCAGAACCCGCAGGGAATAGCGCACCTTGTGGCTGGGTATCTTCGTCTCCTCAGCCAGCTTGAGGATTCCTATCGGCTCGTTCTCCACCACCTGCTTTAGTATGAGCAGGTGCCGTTTTAGCATCTCAAGCTCGCCGTTCACCTTCTCGGTCAGAATGAGTATCACATCCGCTCATGGGATTAACATCCATAACTGGTATGGCAAACTTATAATTTTATCGATTGACATGGTATATGCTAACACAGCCAATCAGGTGCAGAAAAATGAAATGGCTTCTCTCAATAACGCGCCCGGCGGGAGAGGAAGTCGATCCCGTGCCTGGATGTCACCCGACGGCTTGTATCCTTTCCAAGTATTTGGGGTGACGATACGCCAGTTACTACCAGCATGGTTCGCAGAGTATGATCCAGGTTCTGGTCGATTTGCGCGCCCCATATGATACGGGCATCGGGATTGATCTTCTGGTAGACCTCGTCCACCACGGTCTCGGCGTCGGTAATGGTCATATCCGGCCCGCCTACCACATTTACCAGGGCAGAGGTTGCTCCAGATACATCCACGTCCAGGAGGGGGCTGCGCAAAGCCTTCATCACAGAGTCCCGCGCCTTCTCCTCACCTTCCGCCTCGCCCATGCCGATCATGGCCACGCCGCCGTTGGTCATGACAGTCCTCACATCTGCAAAATCCAGGTTGATCAGCCCTGGGCGGGTGATCAGCTCGGTGATTCCCTTGACTGAACGCATCAGGACCTCATCGGCCACCTTGAAGGCCGCCTGCAGGGGAAGGTTGGGAACTACATCCAGGAGTCGATCGTTTGGCACAACGATTACGGTATCTGAGACCTCACGAAGCCTCTTCAAGCCTGCTTCTGCATTCTGCATTCGGATGGAGCCTTCCGCACTGAAGGGAATGGTGACTATCGCAATGGTGAGTGCACCTGCCTCTCGTGCGGCTTCGGCCACAACAGGAGAGGCTCCCGTGCCCGTACCGCCGCCCAACCCACAGGTGACAAAGACCATATCAGCTCCATCAACTGCCGCCTTGATCTCATCGATATCCTCCTGAGCGGCCTCCTCGCCAATTGCAGGCAGGCTTCCAGCTCCCAGACCACGTGTGGTACGCCTGCCGATGAGGAAGCGACGATCAGCATTGATATGCAAGAGATGCTGAGCGTCGGTGTTGATGGCAAACAGCTCTGCGCCCTGGATGCCGCACTCTGCAAGCCGATCAATAGTATTCGAGCCGCCTCCACCGCATCCTATGACCCTGATTACTGTGGTCAGCTCCTCAAGGACCGAAACCAGCTCTTCGTCGCTCTGGATCACGCTTGATGACTTGGTCCTGTTCCCGACCTCAGATCTGCCCAGGGCTTCGTCGATGATGTACTTCATCTCCATCCCCCTATACTTTTTTCTGCCTTATTCTACCGATCAATTAGTATATAGTTTTTTGCATAGAGATTATTTATATCTTAAAAAATATTTTGTATTGACGAGGAGTTATTGGGTGGATATCTCAGAGATATATTTATAACTATTATTAGGATTGTCGGGGCGCAGGGGCAGAGAATCCCCACCATTTCAAAGGCTGGATGAATCTTGCCTCGCCCAGATTACTTTCACGTTGATAAGACTCAAGCAGCGCGCACAAAACCACAAAAACAATTGGCATGGGATCACATGCCATCGGTTGAAAGGCCGTAGATGCCTACGAATTCATTCGTGGGA
>JAJRAX010000277.1 GCA_028679775.1 Methanothrix sp.
ACCAGGCAACAACGGGCGCGAGGCTCCAGGATAAGAGCAGAGGCCAGACAACGTACAGCACATCATAACGCCAAAACCAAAGATAAGATGTCATGGCAGCGGCCAGTGTCGGGGCGATCCACATCGACCTGTAGAATCCGACCAAATCACGGTTCTTACTACTCCTGGAGCTGCTGGACGAGTTCCATTCCAGCAGCCGCTTGTGAGTGAATAGCATTCGTCCGCCGGTGCGCATAACTGCATCCAGGCTGAAGAATGCCTCATAAGGCAGGAAAGTCAAGATGAGCCCGGCTTGGGCCAGGTATCTAACAATTGCTTTTCTGACTGAATTTAAGTGCTGATCCAGCGGCAGCTCGGCTGACTTGTTCAGCATCGATCGAATGCAGGCCAGTACCGGTAAAGCCATAACCGATACAGCTACTGCAGTTGTCCACAACATCGGTTGCGGCAAGATCGACCATGCCAAAACCATGAGCAAAATCTGGGCAGGGGTCACGAGGCTGCGCCTGAGGTTATCGAGGATCTTCCATCTGGATAACGCTGAGATGGGATTGTCCAGGATCAGGCCTCCAGGGCCCGGCACGCGCATGAGCAGCCAACTGGCAATCTGCCAGTCGCCCCTGATCCATCTATGCCTCCGGCTAACGTCTGAGGTATAGCGGTAGGGATAGTCCTCATAGAACTGAACATCGCTGACCAGTGCCGCTCTGGCATAGCTTCCCTCTAAAAGATCATGGCTCAGGATCAGGTTATCTGGAAAGCGCCCACCTAACGATTGCGAAAAGGCATCTACATCGTAGATACCCTTGCCGGTAAAAGAGCCTTCCCCGAAAATGTCCTGATAGACATCCGAGACCTCTCGCGTGTATGGATCAATTCCCGGCTCTCCGCCAAAGAGCTGGACAAACCTCGAATTTTCTGTCTCAGGCATGCCTGAACTCAGGCGAGGATGGAGTATGCTGTAGCCTTCCGCTACATACTGCTTATGCTCATCGAATCGCGGGTGGTTGAGTGGATGAGCCATCGTCTCCACCAGCATCCGGGCTGAGTCGTAAGGCATCTTTGTATCCTCGTCAACCGTGATGACGTACTTGATCCCCGGCAGGACCGATTCATCGCCTGTAATTTCAGAGAAGCTATTTTTCTGTCCGCCTCGCAAGAGCACGTTGAGTTCACCGAGTATGCCCCGCTTTCGTTCATATCCTCTCCAGATACCTTCCTGCGAATTCCATATTCGTTGGCGTGCAAAGAGGAAGAAGATCCGGTCGTGATACTTTTCGTTCAGAGCCGTGATTCCCTGACGAGCCAAAATCAGCAGATGCTCGTCTTCTGGCACGACCACTTCTTTTGCATCGACAAGATCTGTCAGAAGGCCGAAGTAGAGGTTGATATCCCGGTTTGCCAGGTATCGAACCTCGAGGCCATCCAGCAAGTCTGCCACTTTTTCAGGGCTGTTGAGCACGGAAGGGACAACTATCAGCGTTCGCAACTTTTGGGGGATACCGGAAGAGAAGTCCATTCTGGGTAGTGCATGAGGCACGACTAGAAGTGTCACCAGCCAATTAACCAGGCCGACCGCAGGACTACTCATGCAAAGCACCAGAAATATAGAGGCCAGTACGATAGTCCATCCAAACGACACCGGCATGTCAGCCGAAGCCAGCAGAGCGGCGGAGATAATAGCCGTCACAATGGTTATTGCGCCGATATAACAGATCAGAGGGAATCGAGAAAGCGTCCTGTCAAAGGTCTGCCTCAGTGACCGGCCCATTCCGACAGTCTTCTCCAGTTTCGGCAGTCCCTTATCGATCAGATAGAAGCCGACATGGGATGCTCGATCGTCGCGGCCCAATGCATCCAGATTCTCCCTGGCCAATTTGACTGCA
Source organism: Methanothrix sp. (assembly GCA_028679775.1). Classification (GTDB taxonomy): domain Archaea; phylum Halobacteriota; class Methanosarcinia; order Methanotrichales; family Methanotrichaceae; genus Methanothrix. Next base: position 1,887 of record JAJRAX010000277.1, read on the forward strand.
GTATATGCTACATCTTGCTCAGAGAGTGAGCAATGCCCTGCGATCCGTTCTACAGAATGACGGTATCGATCGCGAGTGGCAAAGTCCATCTGGCAGTAAACGCCGATGGGGTCCTGGCTGAGTTCTCTCTCCACTGCACTCGTCCCTTCGACGAATTTGCGCCAGTCAACGGACTCAAGAATGCGGAAGCTTCTTATGCAGTTGCCTACAGAAACTTTATCTGCAGCTTCCTGTTGGATGTTCTGCAAGACCATTTGCTTGGTAGTTTTTCCCAATTCCGATAGACGCTCTTCTATCCAGGTTAACGGGAGAGCAAAAGCGAGGCTTTGCCCCTCCAGTCGTCGGGCAAATTCCGCTACAAAAGGACTGGACAATTGCGGACTTGAGCCAGATAGGTTTGCCACAACAACTATCATGCTCTTCGGATCGGTCTCTGCAGTCCGAATTATCCTGTCAATCCATATATCTGCCAGGTCGCGGTCATATCTTGCTTTGGCAATGTGCAAAGATATGCGCCTCAGGTTTTCTATCAGCCCCAGGCGGAGCATGATCGGAACCGCCCAAAGCTCGCCCAAGTTTAGTACGCGGACCGTTTGATACGCATCTATGAAGTGCTTGAGACTTTCAACATCCACCAGGCCATCAATGTGTTGGATAAACTCACTTGCAATGTCATAAATGCGCGGATGGCCGGCAAGTGGTCCTGTGAGCATATGAGGCAGATTCTTGCTGTAATTTTTAGGAAGGTGTTGCCTTGATATGCGAATCTGCTCTTCTATTCGAAAGAAGTTATCAAGCAGCCACTCTGAAGCAGGGGCTACCCACTGGTTAGATGCTACTGCGTCTTTCAGCAGCTCGTAGACCTGCAGCAAGATCTGTTCGTTTTCAGAAAGCCTCGGCAAGAGAAGGTCTTTTCCAGGCCTCAAATCGACATCATGACGCTTTGCCAGCACCTTTGCATGTCGCTGTATCTGGTCATTGCTGAAAAACTCAGAACGTAGCGGCTGCTCATAACTGTACTTGCCGAGGAACGCATCGCGATCGACGCGCGCCCTGAGGTGATTCAAGCTCTTAAGAAATTTATTCGAGATAATTAAAGTCAAAACTTGACTCCCGGTCAGAATGTACTTAGGATGTACTATTGATTGCTCTTTTGGTGGACCATTAGTTTCTGGAATTTTGAGAACACTATTATTCTATTTCCATCAAAGCTATTTGACGCTATCGGACCGGATCTTGCTGGATCTGACTGCCAACAGCCAAAACATGATCGTGCCAAAAATTTGTCGTAGGCAGTGTCTTATACCTACAGAGATGAATGTGATTGAGGTTAAAATGGAAAAATGCGTTTTTTGTGGCAGCTTGAATGCTGCGGGACGATTTGTTGTCCCTGGTGCTTGGATATGCGGCTCGTGTATAACTCGTATGGAAGAGCCGATGGACTGGAATCCGGTGGGCTGCCACGCTTAGGCTGCCATAGAGATTCAATAGAGATTCATATGTCTGTTCAAAAGATAATTGGCCGTGAAGGTCGCCTGGTATGGGACAATTTTCCAGTATCCCTGAAATATTGGATGATCGAGTGGAAAAAGCCAGATGGAGGAATTGAGAGCTGGCACGGCAAAACGATTGTTTCCGAGACAGCTCTACGTGCTATGATAGAAGTGCAGGCTAAATCCAGGCCAATTCCCATAAATGAACCCATCCTGGCTGAGTTCTACAAGGGCAAAGTCGTCTACAGCGGGCGGATCCTCATATCGGCATTTCCCGATCCCGTCGATTCCAATCCTGTAGCTGATTTCACAGGCATCGGCGAGCTGAAGGAAGAGGAACATTAAGTCAGTTGTTTTATGTCCTATGGCAAGGATGCCAGCTGCGCCGGACTTCCGGGCGCGCGGGCAAGCGAGCGTAGCAGGGCCAAGCAAGCGCCGGAAGTCCCACCAGAGCCATATGGGACGGGATCATTGGCTCGCATGGCCAGTTCCTAACCAAAAAAGAAACGACCAAGTATCAATTTGGCGCAAAAAAGCAGGGCTCACCGGCCCGCACACCCTACTATTCTCATAGCAGTTTTGATGTTAGAGTTGGTTTGCTATGGCCCTCCTGCTTCTGCAAGCTCTCAAGACTTTTTCGGCCTTCAACTCGTCGAGTTTGCGCTTACGTTTCATTTTTCTGTCTCTGGCTTCGCTCATGATTTCACTTCCTTCTTTTTTAGTCTAGCCTTTTTAGTCATCGCTTTTTTGCTTTTGCCTGAGGCTCGGTTTTTGTCAGCCATATCTCCTCCTAAAATATCTATTTTTTCACAGGTAGTTCTACTTCAACGCCATGGGGAGACAAGACAGAATTAAACTGATCGACTCCCCTCGGCACCGAGCAGATTTTATAACGTTGGGGTAAAGGGGTAGAGAAGACCCATCTCCTTCAGGGGATGGGATGAATCGTACCCCTTTCATTACTTTCGCTCCGCGTGCTCGATGAAGCAGGAAGCCCTGCCCCTTCA
>JAJRAX010000278.1 GCA_028679775.1 Methanothrix sp.
AAACGATAAAAAGAGTCAATATCCTTCGAAGCATTATCTCTCCTTCCAACTTCATTTCATTTCCATGATTGGAAGAGATACTAAAAAGCCTTTGGGTATGCAACTATTCCTGTAGAGTCCTGGTACGCGTTTAGCTCCCGATCAATCATTCCTAAATTTACCATGTGGAGTCCCGAAATTATTTCGCTTATCATCTAGGACTTGGATGAATGCCATATTCGCGAGCTACCTGGGAAAGGGGCTTGCCTGCTATCGAGTTCAAATAATACTGATATCTTGATGTCTCGATCATAGCGCCGCCTCGTCTTCTTCATATGTTTCCCTCCATGAGTTGGCATTGCTTAACTTTTTGTCCACTTGGATGGGCTCACTCCAGTCAATTAGTGCTAAATCGAAACCCTCAACTATGCATAACTCGCTAAAAAGATGCACTCATTTCACAATTGGGCTAAAATTTTTTAGATGGGTTTAGAGTGTTTTCAGTCCTTCTCGAAGCTTCCTGCATTCCTCAAGTCCTCGTTCATCTAGTGCATACGTCATTTCGCTACCGGTTGGATGCTTTAGAATATAGTTCAACGCGATAAGGTCACGTAATGCCTTTTCAGCGTTACGACCCCGAAGCTTGGGTTTACCCATAAAATACTGCTTCGGAACGTGTGCCTTCTTCCCACCCAGGGTTGCTGTGCAGAGGCTATAGAGGATTAGTTTCTGGACTTCCGTGAGTTCATTATCGTTCTATAACATACCCTCCTAAAGATTTATTTGATATTAGAGTCAGAAGCATTTAAACCTTTCTTTTAAAAAATAGTTTATATAGGTTTTATGACTACTTAAAATATGTCTATTAGGTCCAATCCTGCTAATAAATAATTTATAACAAACATATTGATGAATACGCAATTTAGATAGTTATAAATAGTTTGAATAAGAGACTATAGTATTGATGGAGGAGTATGAAGCATGGACCCAGTAAAACCGATGGCGAGTGGAATGCGGGCGGCGCGGGATGTCAGAGTCCGAGAAGGACTCGATACCGACTACGAACTCTATAGAGTGATAAACAAGAAACCAGGTGCCAGCGTATATGAACTGGCCAAAGAGCTGGGATGGTCGAGCGGCAAAGTATACGGATCCGTCCGGCGGCTGGAAAAAGACAGCTGGATACGAACGGAAAAGGCAGAAAGGGATGGCCGATCCGTGCTAAAAGTAAAACCAGTAGAATGGTTTGAGTTCCTGACACCTGCCGAAATTGAAGAGTTTAAAAACACGGATTTTTAAGTAGAAGGACCAAGGACCCTTCTATGCTCCCTTTGACCAGTTGGCCGGACACTGTAGAGTCCCGAATGTTTGTGTGCCATGATCGGTGATGACCTCTCGGATCCTCCGGATATCGCCATAGTCATGATTATCGCCTTGTTGATTATCTTGGCAATACTTAATGGTTAGGTATCTATGGGTATCTAAGATTAGCTCAAGAGATGCATCAATTCCTTAAACCTTATCCTGCCCCGCCGACCGTTGCGTGTTCGACCAGCAGATGCGGCGATCCGTCGCTCACAGGCACGAGCTGTCCTGCTTTCCCGCAACGCCCGCTGTTGAACTTGAGGTCGTTGGCTACAGCCTTGACATGCATCAGGGTCTCCAGAATCTTGCCAGAGAGAGACACATCCCGTAGCAGCTTCGTCCTCTCACCGTTCTCCACCAGGTAGCCTCTCTTGGCATTGAACTGGAAGACTCCCTCGCCAGTGCTGACCTGGCCACCTCGGCTGCCAGCCAGGTAGACTCCGTTGCCAAGCTCCTCAAGGATCTCCTCCAGCTTCCAGTCTCCGTTGGCGATGTAGGTATTGCTCATTCGAACGACAGGCCGGTCTGTTCCCTCAGCGCGTGCATTACGAGGAACTCCGCCCAACCTCGCCGCAGTCTCCCTGGAGTTGAGGAAAGACTTGAGAGTCCCGTTTTCAACCAAAACTGTCTCCTGAGCTAGACATCCCTCATCATCAAACGGATAGTAGCCGTTTTGCATCAGACTCGGATCATCCTTGACAGTCACAAGCTCGGACCCGATCTTCTGGCCTAGCTTTCCTTCCAAACAGGAGTCCCCCTCGAGAATGATGTCTCCTTCAGTCGCATGGCCCACGGCCTCATGGACAAATACCCCGGCAAGCTCCTGATCGAGAATCACAGGATAGCTTCCGCCCTTGGGTGCCCCGGCGTCCAGAAGTGCTACAGCCGTCTCGCCTACCTCTCGAGCCAGTGCAATAGGGTCCTGCCTCTCGAAGATCTCGAGACCTCCCACTCCGGACCGGCCCTCTCCGTCCGTTTGGTACACTCCGTTTCTGTGGGCTACAGCACTGATAAAAAACCCCATGCGGGTCATCCTCGACTCCAGATCCAGGCCCTCGGAGCTCTTGTAGTGCAACAACATGTTCATCTCCGAGTAGACAGCTTGCGTTGACGAAACACCTTTGACTTTTGCTGCATTCTCAATCTCACGCAAAAGAGCTACCTTCTCATCAAGAGACAGGTTCTTGGGGTCTTTCTTGACTGCTACCACCTGGCTTTTTCCCGGCGGAGCACGTGCAAGCTCTAAGTCTTCCTGGCGGTCGATCTTTCTCGCAATTCTCCTGGCCAGATCGATCTCCTCGCCCAGATCATCCACATTGTCCGAGGTCACAAATCCCCAGGCACCGTGCGAGAGGGCTCGCACAGCCGCTCCCTCGAACGGAGCCTCCGCGATCTCTTCCAGCTTGCCATTATCCAGGACTATCCTGGTCCTGCTGCCCTGCAGGACCCGGATGTCGTAGAACTCTGAGGCCATTGCCATGAATTTATGTCCTCCTTGCACCCCAGATGTCCTAGATGCTCCTGCTGGGAGTGGGGATGGTCTCAGGCAAGTTGATGCCGATCTTCTTCTCAGTGGCAAACCTCTTCAGCTTCTCAATCAGCCTGTTCCTCTGCCCGCCCATGGCATACTCGAAGACCTCGCTGATGTTTGAGACAGGTATGATCTCAATCATGGCCTTGATGGAATCATCGATTATGACATCACCCATATTGGACTTGGGAATGAGCACAGTCTTGATGCCAGCCTGGGCCGCGGCCTCGATCTTCTGAGTGACGCCTCCGACAGGCATGACGTCGCCTCGCACCGAGAGTGACCCGGTCATGGCCACCGTCTGCTTGACAGGCACTCCTTCCATAGCTGATATCACTGCTGTAGCGATGGAGATGGATGCGCTATCTCCCTCCACGCCCTCGTAGGTGCCTATGAACTGAATATGCACATCCTTCTTGGTTATGTCCTCGCCCAGGAACTTCTTGATGAGGACAGATACGTTTGTCACGGCTTCCTTAGCGATCTCCTGCAGCTTGCCGGTAGCTATGATCTTGCCCTCTTCCTTGGACTGGGCCGGCGTTATCTCGGCCATTATGGGCAGAACGATTCCTGTGTCGCCCATGACAGCCAGACCATTGACTCTGCCGACTTCATCCCCTGAGGAATGGAACATGCTGTAGTCCCGGCGTCGTTCCATATACCGATCTGCCAATTGCTGCTCGACAGACCTTGCCATTTTCTTTGCCTGCATGACGTGGTCTGCCTCGGTAAGGTTTGCTCCATTGGAACGGGCCACGTCTCCGGATACCCTGATCAGACCGCCCAAATCACGTAGCATGAGTGTCAGGTGGCCCTTTCTTCCGGACCTTCTCTTGGCCTCTCGCATGACCTCGGCCACTGCATCCCTTGTGAAGTGAGGAATCTTTCCGTCTCTCACTATCTCCTGGGCTACGAATCTCATGAGCTTGTTCCTGTTCTCCAGGGTATCGTCCATTGTGTCTCTCATGTAGACCTCGTATCCGTAACCCTTGATGCGCGATCGGAGAGCTGGGTGCATCCCCTGGACTGCATCCAGGTTTCCTGCGGCAATCATGATGAAGCTGCATGGAACAGGCTCAGTTCTCACGAGGGCTCCAGAGCTTCTTTCGCTCTGACCTGTTATGGGGTACTCGCCCTCTTGCAGAGCAGTAAGCAGGCTCTGCTGCGACTCCGGGCGCAGTGTGTTCACCTCATCTATGAATAGCACTCCCTTGTGAGCCCTGTGGATGGCCCCGCACTCTACCCTCTCGTGAGAGGGTGTCTCAAGGCCTCCGGACTGGAAGGGATCATGGCGAACGTCTCCAAGGAGTGCGCCGGCATGAGCCCCGGTGGCATCAACATAAGGTGCCTTCTTCTTGTTGTTGTTGTCCACCAGAAGCTTTGGAACCATCGCATCCTCTTTGGGAAGCATGTAGCGCAGAGACAGGAATATGAGCGCTGCTGCAATGACTCCAAAGAGAAGCTGGCCTGTGTAGTAAGAATATACAATTAAGGCCATTACTATTAACATCAGGAACATATTGCGCGTCTGGACCTTCTTTCTGGCCTCCATCTTCTGGGCATCGACTATCTGTTTGCCTCTCCCAGCAGGGACGACCCGAACGCGCGGGGTATTGTTGTCCTCAGGATTGGAATAGACCAGAACATCCTGTAGCTCTTCTACAGGCAACAGCTCGCTCATGGCCTTGCCTAGCATTGACTTTCCAGTACCAGGCGATCCGATGAGCATGACATGGCGTCTCTGCCGTGCAGCTTTCTTAATCACTTCGACAGCTTCGTCCTGGCCGATCACCTGATCAATGAGGCTCTCAGGCACGGTAATGCTGCTGGTATCCTTGAATTCAATATCTCCAAGCAGCTCAATAGACTCGTCATCAGAGGTCAATTTTTCGGCCCTCATACCATCTTTTAATCCTTCTTGACTATATATCTGGTGCTTTGTATCCATACTCTTTCTGGTCCTCTAGGATTTGAAGTCCTGGATCATTTTCATATATTCTTCAAGCATTCCTTTGGAGAGATGGGGCTTGATCAGCCCGAGAGCCTCCTGGAAATGCCCTTTGGTCACTGCGATTCTGTCAACGATCAATTCCTCTCGCTTCATGTCCGGAACAATGTGCTCTCTCAAAGCAATCATTCCCGCCTCCCGGCAGAGCATCTCCAAGTCAGCACCTGAAAAGTCCTCTGTCAATTCAGCGAGCCACTGTGCGGATACTCCTGAACAGGCCATGCGTGAGAGATAAATCTCCAGAATCTTCGCCCTTGACTGCATATCCGGCATGGGAATATAAATTAAACGATCAAACCTGCCGGGACGCAAGATTGAGCTGTCCAGAAGGTCCGGCCGGTTGGTCGCTCCAATTATTACCACATCTTTGAGCTGAACCAGGCCGTCGAGTTCAGTGAGAAACTGGCTGACGACCCTCTCTGTTGAATGTGAATCCGATCCGCTTCCACGACCCGGGACTATGGAGTCGATCTCATCAAAGAAGATCAGAGATGGGGCCGCCTGGCGGGCCTTTCGAAAGACCTCTCTCACAGCCCTCTCCGATTCGCCTACCCACTTGCTGAGCAGCTCCGGGCCTTTGACGCTGATGAAATTGATATTGCTCTCTGTGGCAAGAGCTCTGACAAGCAGCGTTTTGCCTGTACCGGGCAAGCCGTAGAGCAAGATGCCTCGTGGCGATCGCACTCCGACTGCAAGAAAGGCCTCAGGATACTTGAGCGGCCACTCTACAGACTCAACCAGAGATTGCTTGGCAGACTCGAGGCCCCCAACCTCATCCCAATGAACCTCCGCCACTTCCACGAAGACCTCTCTCATGGCAGAGGGCTCAATCTTCTTGAGCGCAGAGAAGAAGTCGTCTCTTGTAACCCGGAGGCTCTCCACCACATCTACCGGTATATCCTCTTTGACATCGAGGTCGGGAAGCGCCCTTTCGAGAGTTCGCATGGCCGCCTCTTTGCATAGGGCATAGAGGTCTGCTCCCACAAAGCCGTGGGTCGCATCTGCAACCTCCTTCAGGTCCAGCGAATCTTCGAGAGGCATGCCTCTCGTATGAACATACAGAACCTCAAGCCGGCCGTTTTTGTTGGGGATGCCAATCTCAATTTCCCTGTCGAAGCGACCGCCACGACGTATGGCCGGGTCAAGGGCATTGGGCCTGTTGGTTGCAGCAATCACTATCACCTCCCCTCTCGATGATAATCCATCCATGAGAGCCAGGAGCTGAGCCACAACCCGCCGCTCAAGGTCTCCGGAGACCTCCTCGCGTTTGGGGGCGATGGAGTCGATCTCGTCGATAAATATGATAGACGGAGCTGTCTTGGACGCCTCTTCAAAGATCTGGCGCAGCCGCTGCTCGCTCTCGCCATAGAACTTTGATACGATCTCAGGCCCTGAGATGGATATGAAGTTGGCGTCGGTCTCGCTGGCTACAGCCCTGGCAATGAGCGTCTTTCCGGTGCCGGGAGGGCCGTGCAGGAGAACCCCACGAGGCGGATTGATGCCGAGGCGGCTGAAGAGTTCAGGATGACGAAGAGGCACCTCGATCATCTCCCTTATCTCTCTGATCTCCCTGGACAGACCGCCGATATCCTCGTAAGAGATATCACGGACATGCAGAGCCAGTTCGTCAAGGGTCTCCCTGGTGATGCTGATGATGGTATCAGGAGTGACCAGCACAGCGCCTGCGGGCGTTGTGCTGACAACTGCTAAATTAAGGCTGCTGTTGATCATCTCAACGCGCAGCATCTCGCCTTTGACAACAGCTCGCCCCTGGAGCATGCGCAGCAGATATGCCGGCCCGCCCATGAGCCGGATCTGCCGGGTGGGGGCGACCACAATCTTTCGGGCAGGCCTCGCCTCAGCCCTGCTCAAGACGATCTTGCTGTCGATTCCCACGCCCAGGTTGGCGCGGGTGTTTCCATCGATTCTGATCAGGTCTTCGGGATCCTCGGGGTTGCCGGGCCAGGCTATGGCGTAGACCTTCTCCTTTCCTCTGATCTCCACAACGCCGCCGTTCTCAATAGCAAGGCTGGCAAGAGCTGCCGCACCGATCCTTGCAACACCCTTTCCAGCGTCTTTGTGGTAAGCTTCCGCAACTCTCATTTGCACAGTTGAGGTGTCCCTCTCCCGCAGTTCATGAATCAGATCGGCGCTCATCTATTCTTGCTCCATATCATTGGCCTGATGCTCCACTCCTGGCCTTCTAAATGCACCGCTCCGCACTCTTCGAGCCTCTTCAATCTGTCCCTTACAACGATCTCTGGGACCTCCAGCCTATTGGCCAGACGGACGGAATCGGAGTCGCCAGCTAAGAGTGCAGTCAAGATCTCCTCCTCTAGCTGGTTTTGCGTATAGCTCTTGGCAGTTCTGCAGGCAATCTTCTTGATCTCCATCTCTCGGGACTCGATCTGATCCAATAGCCCGCGCAATTCGAGCCTCTTCTGCTCAAGGCATGCCAGCTCCTCTTTAAGAATCACCATGTCCTGGTCCAGGCCCTCATCTTCGACCCTCGGCGAGTCCTCGGAGAGATAAGCCCGCACGCCATAAGAATGAGGTGAAACCGCTACCTCCAGGACTGTCTTTCTGGCTATGCGAAAGTACTTTCTTCTTCCCTGGTCCTGGTAGCACTCTACAAGGCCAGCTCTCTCTAGCATCACCAGGTGATCGATGACCGCCTTGGGCCCCACATCCAGCCTTTTTGCCATCTCATTGAAGTAAAATGGGTGAAAAGAGAGAAGCTGGAGTATGCGCCTTCTATTTTCGTTTCCCAGTATATCTAGGAGCTCAACTGGATCCAATATCATCACTCGATTGTTGCTTATTAAACTTTAAGTTAGTAACTATAGGTTAGATAAACCTTGCGGTGCAGCGTGATCAGCGGATGCTGAGGACAAACCAGAAGGCCCCTATTCCGATCGCAAGCAGCAGCAGATTTACAATGTGCCTGTGCCCTACCCTCCAGCGCGCCAGAGAAAAGCGAATGCTGATAAGCGCATGCACCAGGAAGAAGAATACCAGGAATAGGTCCAACTCCGTGTGCATTGCTCTCGCCGTACTCAGGGGCAACAGGACATCGTTCCACCAGGCGTATCCGGATATCAGAAAGATGATCATAAAGATGAGGAGCATCCATGCTGAGATGCGGTTTATCTTGACTAAAATCCTACCAAACTCCAAGCAATTCACCTCTTTGTACTTTGCGTTTCCTGGTTATGAATTGATGGGTTGTGAAAAGCTTATAAAGGAGAAGGTAAGACTGAGTCTTGTTGTAGGCAAATGACGAAAAGCCTATCGCCAGAAAGTTGTGATTAACTGGAGGCATATTATTGAATAAAAAAGGCATAATTCTCTCATTACTGCTAGTGTTTCTCTTCGTTGGCATGTCGCTAGGGCAATCCGGTGACAATACGAGCGCTGCGGCACCATCTGAGACGGTTCCAAGCCTGAATTTCATCTGGTCGTTTACGGGAATTGAGAGCGATCCAATCACCATGGCACTCAATCAGGAAGGAAGCGACCTCTTCGGCCAGGCGAAGTACGAGCCGGAAGGGGCAAAGGCCTGGAATGCGGATGTTGTAGGTTCTGTCAAAGAAAACGAGGTGGAGCTGACAATGACCGCTTCGAAAGAGGATGGAATGGTCACCACAAAGATGGCCGGCATATATGCCAATGATACCATCAACGGCAACTTCACAACGATCAGCGGCGGAAAGAAGATAGGCTCAGGCATCTTCAGCGCCATGTGGATCAATCCTGATACATCCGGCTACACTCCGGCAGTCATCGAGCAGCCCAAAGCTGAGACCGCAGCTTCTGCTGCAGTCAACACCACAGCAGCCGCAGAGACGACAACTGAGAGCACAACAGAAACCCAGCAGACGACCTCAAGGTTCGTTGATGTTCGCCAGTACAAAGATAAAATCGGGCCCGGCGGAGATCTGAGCGGAATTCCACCCGGCATGGGCGGAGCCGGTCTGTAAATTGAAAAAATCAAGAAGGCTCCTGTCCCGGAAAATTGGGATGTGAGCCGCATATCATTCTTTTTTGTTAGGTTCCGAGCTTTGGTTTAACGATCTTCACTCGCCGATGCAAGATAAAGCCCAACAGCATGGGCAACCAGAAGTTCAATGCTCGAAAGGCCAATACGATGAGCGCAGCTATGAATCCATGAATTCCCAGAGATGTGTACACTAAAGCCATGACCCCTTCCACCACTCCTACCCCCTGGGGGACGGGAGAGATGTTCCAGAAGAGAATGCCCATAGCATAACCCGCCACCAGAGGCCCAAACTCGATCTGCTGATGAAAAGCCAGAAATAAGGTGTAGAGGCTAATGATGTTGATCAAATGCGCGGTCAAGGCAATACCAAGGGTCAGTGCCAACCTTTTTGGATGAGCTTCAATGGCTCCGGCTGCATTGGAAAAGTCGGCAGCATTTCTTGCCGCCCAACCATCGGGCAGAACAGTATTCCTGTGAGCCCTTTTAGCCAAGCGGTTAATCCCGCTCTGTGCCAGGCCCAACAAATTCATCAGCAGTATCGGACGCCACTGTCCCAGTATCAGGGTAAGGGCAAGGCTGCATAATATCACTACCAAGACGACAGTTCCTGCGATCTCGTAGCTTTGGAGCCGATTTCTCATGTAAAGGTAGACTATGCTTCCTGCGAGAATGATGGCAAAGGCACTGAAGTCTGCAGTCTGAGCCAGCAACGTTCCTGCTGCCGCCCTTGCAGGCGAATCTCAC
>JAJRAX010000029.1 GCA_028679775.1 Methanothrix sp.
AGTTATCGTCACAAACCGGTGTCCCGATGATAAGTCAATCTCAAGTAAAATCGTTTCACATTTCTTTCCCTAGCTTACAGAAACAGCACAAAATCGTCGCCATCCTCGCCTCCGTGGATGCGGCCATCGAGCAGACTGATGCGATCATCGCCCAGACGGAACGGATGAAAAAGAGCCTTATGCAGGAGCTATTGACAAAAGGCATAGGGCATAAAGCGTACAAAGACGTCTCTATTGGAAGAATTCCTATCGAATGGGATGTCCAGACATGCGAGTCAGTTTGTGAAGAAATCGTAGTAGGGATAGTCGTTAAGCCCTCGCAATACTATTCGTCGTCAGGTGTACCCGCTCTAAGATCTGCCAATATTCATAAAAGTGGCATAGATCCATCCAATTTGGTCTTTATCACTGAAGAATCTAATCGCATGTTATCCAAAAGTATGGTTCGATCTGGCAATGTCTTAACTGTCCGTACCGGTTACCCTGGGACATCTTGTGTTGTACCACCAGAGTTTGATGGCTGTAATTGCATTGATATTATCATTTCTCGTCCCAAGCCAGAAATTATTTCCTCCTTTTTATCGACCTGGATAAATTCTGATTTTGGAAAAAAGCAAGTATTGCGTGTCCAAAGTGGACTAGCGCAACAGCATTTTAACATTGGTGAACTTAAAAAAATGCTTATTGCAAAACCTTCAGTCGAAGAACAACAAATGATTATGAGTATTATCAATGTCCATGATCTCCGTTTATGCTTGGAAGAGTCTTACCTCAATAAACTGAAGCAGCTTAAGCGTGGTCTCATGCAGGATCTCCTCACCGGTCGGGTCCCGGTAATAGTGGAGGATGCCCATGCCTGACGCCAAAGAGCTCCTTGAGGTCGAAGACCCAGCCGTAGAGGTCCTCACCCAGCACCTGGGCTGGAAGGAGATGGACTCCAAGAAAGCCGAGGAGATGCGTGAGTCCCTCAAGCACGTGATCCTCACAAAGCCCGTGCATGATGCTATCAAACGTTTCAACCCCTGGATCAATGATGACAATGCCCAGCGAGTCGTTCGCTCCATTGCTAACGTTCAATCCACCTCCGTGATCGAGGCTAACGAGAAGATCCACGGCATGCTGGAGCTTGGCACGACAGTCCTTCAGGACCTAGGCGATGGCCTTGGTAAGAAGAGCCAGGATGTGCTGCTCATAGACTACCAACACCCTGAGAACAACGAGTTCAATGTCGTCCGACAGTTCAGAGTCCTCAACTACAAGGAAAACATACCCGACCTGGTTCTGTTCGTCAACGGCCTGCCCGTAGTGGTGATAGAATGCAAGAGCCCAACACTACGTAACCCCCTAGAAGAGGGCCTGACCCAGGTCTTCCGCTATCAGGAGATGGGTAGCGAATACCGCAACTTGGGCTGCCCTCAGCTCTTCCATACAGTCCAAATAATCGCCATAACTCACCGGGACAAAGCCAAGTATGCCACCAACTTCACTCCGCCACGTCATTGGTCAGAATGGAAGGACCCCTATCCTAAAACCCTCGACCAGATCAGGGACAAGATTGGCCACGCCCCTACATCCCAGGATGTCTTTCTCTTCGGGGTTTGCTCGAAGGAGAACTTGCTCGACCTCATCCAGAACTTCGTGGTCTTCGAAAGAGAGCAGAATAAGGTGATCAAGAAGATCGCCAAGTACCAGCAGTTCCGGGCGGCAAGTAAGACCGTCGGCCGCGTCACCAAGAAAGATCGCCAGGGCGGAGTGATCTGGCATTGGCAGGGCAGCGGCAAGAGCCTGACCATGCTCTGGACGGCCGTGAAGCTACGTAGGCTCAAGGAGCTGGCCAACCCCACTATGGTCATAGTCACCGACCGCACCGACCTGGACCGGCAGATTCACGGCACATTCGAAAGATGCGGCTTTCCCAACCCTACCGAGGCCAAGTCGTCCAAGCACCTGCAGGAGCTGCTAGGAAATCCAGTGGGCCAGACGGTCATGACCACCATCCAGAAGTTCCAGGACGCGGCTGCGGTCTATCCCAAATTGAGCGACAACGCCAACATTTTTGTCTTGGCCGATGAGGCCCACCGGAGCCAATACAAGTCGCTGGCTGCAAACATGAGGAAAGCCCTGCCCAATGCCTGTTTCCTGGGATTCACCGGCACGCCGCTCTTCAAGAAAGACCGGGACACCCGCCAGACATTCGGGGGCTACATCGATCGCTATGATCATAACCAATCTGTAGCCGATGGGGTTACGGTGGAGATACTCTACGAGGCACGCATGCCTCATCTAAGCGTATTCGGGCATTCTCTGGAGGAGCTATTTAATCGCATATTTGCCAATTGTACCCCCGGGGAGCGGCGAGAAATAAAGAAGAAGTACGTTACCCGGAGCGCATTGGCCATGGCCAAACCAAGGTTGAAGGCAATTGTGCTTGACATCATAAAACACTACGAGGAACGCATCCTGCCCAACAAATTCAAGGCACAGATCGTAGCCGTGAACCGCAGGGCGGCCATACGCTACCACGAGATTCTGGACGAGCTGCATGGTCCCTCTCATGAGGTCCTGATCTCGGCTATCCATAATGACAAAGCATATTTCCAGCCCTATCATCGCTCCAAGACAGAGGAACAGGAGATCATCAGAAAGTTCAAGGAAGAGGATGATCCCAAGATTCTGATCGTCTGTGACAAGCTCATCACCGGCTTCGATGCTCCCATAGAGCAGGTGATGTACCTGGACAGCCCTCTGCGGGAGCATGCTCTTCTGCAGGCCATGGGGCGGGTTAATCGCAGAGAGGTAAACAAGAACTACGGTCTGGTGGTCGATTACTGGGGTCTGGCCGGCGAGCTGCAGAAAGCCCTCAAGATGTACAGCGAGAAGGATGTCGTAGGTATGGTGAATACCGACTACATGAAGGAGTACCTACCGAGGCTACAGGCTGCCCATAGTACAGCCATGAACTTCTTCCGGGAGGTGCCAAGCCAGGCAGATGAACTGGCGTACAAAGATGCCTGCGTGCAGTACCTGGAGCCTGAAGACAGGAGAGTGGTTTTCGATCAAAGGTTCAGGACCTTTTCAGATTACATGGATATGCTCCTGCCAGATCCCAACGCACTGGAATACCGGCGGGACCTGATATTTTTGGCCGATATCAGGATCAGAGCAATGAGACGCTACAGGGACGAGCAGCTCTCTCTGCATGGCTGTAGCGAGAAGGTGCAAAAGCTCATCGACGAGCACATACAGGTCGCAGGCATAGAGCAGCTCGTGGAGCCTACGTCCATCTTCTCGGCCAAGTTCGATGAGGAGGTTGCTAGAATCACCTCACCCGATGCCAAGGCCAGTGAGATGGAGCACGCCATAAAGCATGTCCTCACTGTCAAGATGGGAGAGAATCCGGTTTTCTACGAGACATTGATGGATCGGCTAAAACGCATCATCGAAGACCACAAACAGAGGTGCATCACCGAGGCAGAACGGCTGAAGCTCCTCCATGGGTTGCTGGATGATATCAGGTCACCGGAAAGGTTTGCTATGCAGCAGGGCGTCGAGCTCGATGTCTTTCCTTTCTACCAGCTCATTCAAACGAAAATCAGTGACACAAAATGTCTATCGTCTCTGGCCCAGGAAATCTATGCTGCATTGATGGAGCATGCAGTGGTCGATTGGCAGCAGAAAGAGGATGCCCAGAGGGAGATGAGAAGAGACATTAAGCGTCTCTTGAGATCCAACGGTCTCTCTGGCAACGACCTCCAGGATCTTACTGCTCAGCTAGTGGACCTTGCCGCCCGGAGGTTTCCTGGGTGAAGGCCGCGGGCTGCATCCAATTCGGCACCAGTCGGATAGATTACAATGTCAAATACAGCTCCCGGCGAAAGAATCTGTCCATTGCTGTCCATCCCAACAAAAAAGTTGAGGTGCTGGCACCGACTGATCTGAGCCAAGAGGAGATCCAATGCGCTTTGAAAAGGAAGGCGGGCTGGGTCAAGGAGAAGCTGGACTGGTTCGAGCAGATGAGCCAGCTCACTGTTGACCGGGAATACGTGAGCGGCGAGACTTTTCTTTATCTGGGCCGGCAGTATCGGCTGAAGATAGTGTACAACACTAAAAGCACTCCTGTCAAGCTGCGTGGGAAGTTCTTCGAGGTCACTCTGCCGCAGGGCATCCTGGAGCAAGATCGGCGAGAGGCCGTGCGGCGGTCCATTTGGAGATGGTATCGTGACCATGCCACGGAGAGGATCGAGAAGATCGTTGGTCATTACTCCAAGAGGCTGCGCATCGATCCGCCCGAGTTCAGAGTGAAGTACCAGGCCAAACGTTGGGGCAGCTGCACCCGGGACGGCGTGTTGAACATCAATCTGCGCATTGTCATGGCTCCACTGAGCCAGATCGAGTACGTGGTTGCACACGAGCTGTGCCACCTGAGGTACAAGGATCATTCTGCGAGCTTCTGGGAGCTATTACATCTTATCATGCCTAATAGCGACGTACGAAAGGAGAACCTAAAGCTCTCTGGATGGCGATATTTATTATAGCTAAAATTGTCGAATTGAATACCAAAAATCAATATTGCTTTCGACAAGTCAACAGATTTAAATAGGGCTTAAACTATTTACTGGCTGGAGGTATAAAACAGATGGATCAAGGAACCGTTGAGGGGAGGATTGTGATATTAACTGGACAGGGAGGTGCAAGCTCCCTGGTCCTAATTTTCACCTGATCTCTTCCGAAGAGGTTCTGCGTCCGGAAAAATCGACCATAGGCAACCTCCAGTTCAAGAAGGTGATTGAAATAAACGCAGATAACTCATCCGCTAAATATGTTTCGGAGAACGGAGAAAAGACCTCAGCATTGACGTTAAAAGCGCAGATTTTGAAAAAGCTGCGGAGGCACAACTGTTGGGGAGGAAAGCACACTAGTATCGAGAATCTGCAAAAAGGCATTAAGAGTGATCTCAGAGGAGATGTGCCGGGCATTGCAGAAGAGCTGATCAAGGAAAAATTATTGTTGGATCACCCAACCAGTTACGAAATCCAAGTATCCTTGAACCCTAAAAAAAAAGCCGAGATTGACGGTATCGTAAACAAAGGTCTCAGGTGATAGCAAGGATTAACTGCAACCAAAGAGGCTACAGCATATTGATAACTGACAAGGAGGTTGATCCTGCCCTAATGGGCAGCTCCTTTGACTGACCTTCTTGCTGTCGGGCTCGATGTTTCGCTTAATCGACAATGTCCTTGATTAAACCCTGGAGGGAACAATAATCTTGGAAAGGTCGCCATCTGAAGCACAATTCTCTGGAATACAGTGTTTCTGAGCGAAATATTCCGAAATAGCGTCGTCCAGCTCCATAAGCTTCTCCACAATGGGGTTTCCCTTGTTCAATTTGTACATCTTGGCTCTGCCGACCTCTCGTGTGGCCGTAATTAGGTCCAGCGCTTCCAACTTGGACCATACTTTAAACAAAGTTGCCCTGCTGAGATTCGTTCCTTCTGCTATTTCCGTCTTAGAATAGTCAAAGGACTCGTTGTCCATCAAGAAATCCAACACTTTCAGCATTGGGCTCTTGATCCCAAGCTCCCTGATAAACAGGGACTCGCCGAGAGGTGCATCTTCGTCGATCTCTACGTGGTCTCCTTTCATGTGCTTTTCACCTTTTTTGAAATCCTTGCATGGCTGTAAAACTCAGGTATTCAATTAATTTTATTTTGTCACGGATTATTGCTTCAGCAACCATACGTCCTGTCAAACATGCAACTGTAGAACCCATTCTATTCCATACATCAAGGTTTAAATAGGTTACCATCTGTGATTATAAAAGTATACATCAAATAAAAGGCAACCATTCTCTTGTAATGAGCCTCCCCCCTTAAGCCTCCGAATGGCCCGCATAGTCTTGGCGGCTTCGTTATTTTCTCGGCTTCATCGTATGCAATGATCATGTAGATGTTACACCAAGCTTGATAACTCCGTCCAATGGCGGGATTGTCATCCCAACAATAATGGTCTGAAAGAGGATATCTATCCAGCCAGTCGAAAAATAATATTTAACTAGAATTATAATAAAAAAGAGACCGAAACAGTTAGCAGATCAACTACGCGGGGGGGAGGCGGACATCTGGGAGCTGGCCATTCACCGCATGGTGAGCAGGATGAACTATTCGCGAAGATGCGCTAAGGCATCAGCGGCGCAAGCATATAAGAAACGTGACTTTCCCTCTAGCTGCTTCAGCAAGACCAAAAAATAGTCGTACTAGTACTTTCAACCCATCATTTTCTTGATATCCTCTTCCGGTGTGCTTATCAGCCTGATGTCGTACTTTTCCACCAGTATCTTCAGCATGTCGTCGTTGATCCATCCCGGCACAATCGGCCCGAGATAAAT
>JAJRAX010000279.1 GCA_028679775.1 Methanothrix sp.
ACTTCATCTGCATTGAACCCTCTTGTCTGAGATCGTTTAGCGTTTATAACGTTGGGGTAAAGGGGTAGAGAAGACCCATCTCCTTCAGGGGATGAGATGAATCGTACCCCCTTTCATTACTTTCGCTCCGCGTGCTCGATGAAGCAGGAAGCCCTGCCCCTTCATGGACATGGGAGGAAGTCACCACAATCGTTAACCACTTGCTATACGCTTATGGATTTCACCATGATCATAAGAATATATTCCTTGGATCGAAAAGAGAGAGAGAAAAACAGTCACGCGACGGCGAGTGAGGTGTAGAGCGAACTCGGGCAATCCTGCCATCGACCGAGCAAGTCGCCACATGCTCTAAATGATAAGGGCATAACGCATCACGTCGCCCTTGCGTCAGCTCGCCGTGCGCGAGAACGCTATCCGTTATCAATATTGCGTAACAACCGTCTCTGCTGGAGTACCGTCCATCTTATGTATCGGCTTCGAAGAGGAGAACGAATCGACCTGAGCGTTATCTTCTGCATTATTGACGGCCATCATGGGAAGCCACATTAATGACGCATTGGCTCCGAATGTCTGATTCAATTTGTCATTGAACTCCTGAACAGCGATGTTATATTGCGCTGCATCATCAATCAATTTCCCGAGCTTCACACCATCATTTACGCCGTTCACATATGCCTGCTCGACGGGCGAGAGAGCCATGCAAGGCAAAACGAATGACAGCAACAATGCTACTGCAATGATAGATCTCATATCTGGCTGATTGCACATGGTCGATATAAGCGTATGGTATGTCATTTCATCTTAATTCAATAGGGGTTCCCGTACCCCTCTATCTGTACCAGCGTTCTTATCAGTTCCCATAAATTTTGCATGCCCTTTGCTACAGTCACCTCACCCCATTGCAGCTCCTGCGAAAGATGCAGACGATGCTGGCCGCCAGGAGCACGGCTATGATGCCTGTTAAGAAGATGCCGTCAAATACCCCAGCTCCGCCGATGGAGAGAACCAAAGGCTTGGCCTGGTGCAGCTCCAGTGGCGAGAGGGCAGGCAGAATTCCAGGTGTGAAGAGGCTCAATAGGTCAGCTCCGACAAGCGTTCCCAATGTGCCGCTGATGTAGGCGAGAGGCGGAGCCCGGCGAAAGCCCTTGGCCAGCAGGAGGCCCATGAGTGCTGCCAGGAGAGGCGAGAGCCAGACCGGCAGGACTATGCCCTCGCCTGGAACGGCCTGAGCTGCCCAGTAGGTGATGGCCGCAACCACACCCATGCCCAACAGTGCCTTCTTGACAGTTACCTGATGGCGGATGATGAGGTGAGCAGATATGAGGAGCGGAATGATGCAGCCACCCAGGTTCACAGCCAGGATAAGGGGATGAAAAGAGGCTTGCGCGTAATCTGAGAATGGACTCATAATAGCAGCATACCATTCAGGATAGGATGAGATAGGGACGCTGATAAGCTGGAAGTCCACCATGCTTCCGAGAATTGATCCAAAGACTGCTAAAGTGGCGTGCCAGTGTGAGAAGCCCACCATCTCAAAGGCGGTCTCCGAGAGACGGAGAAAGAGGTAGATGATGATCAGGGGCGCGACCAGGATCAGCAGCAGGATGACGAGAGTTATTGGCAGCAAGAGCAGTTCGAACAAGATTTGGCACCCGCATGTAAGTTATCTGTGATAGTTAATAGAGCTTTCTGATATGCGCAATGCTTATTGCTTCGCCGGATTTCTGCAAGACTGAATTGGAATACAACTTCATGGTGATATTATATGAGCATCATTACCGGCGGAGTGGCCCAAGCCCTCGTGGAAAACATGATCGACACTGAGACGCAGACGCAGATGTGCGGAATCGAGCTGACGCTGAATAGAGTCGAGCGCTTCACATCCGCCGGGGCTATAGCCTTTGACAACAGCGAGCGAAAGCTGCCACAGACCGAGCCGATAGATTTCGATCCATCTGGATGGATTGACCTCACACCCAGCTCTTACCTGGTGACATTCAATGAGATCGTGAGTATTCCGAAAGACGTTGCCGCCCTGGCCCGCGCCCGGTCCACGCTGCAACGCTGCGGGGCGAGCCTTGAGACGGCTCTCTGGGACCCGGGCTACAGGGGCAGAAGCCAGAGCCTGCTCGTAGTCTACAACCCCCAGGGGCTGCGGCTGAAGAAGAACGCCCGGCTGATGCAGCTGGTCTTCATGCGGCTGGAGAAAGAGGCTGAGAAGGTATACTCCGGGAAGTATCAGGGCGAGAACATCTGAAGGCTCCGGACGCGCCAGAAGATCACGAAAAAAGGAAAAGATAAAACAGAGCTCAAACCGGGCTCATAGCCAGAGTCCTTATGGTTTGTATTGTACTATTTTTGTCCAGCAAAGATACGAGAACGACATAGCTTTGCCCTTCCAGGTTCCAGACGGCCAGATCGTAGCTGCCGCCTACCTGGGACAGATCCTCGTCTTTGCTCTTGATGGTGTGAACGGTCACATTCTTTCCTCTAAAATCTACTGCAGTCCAGTTTCCAATCTCTGCATCACCGTTGGCCTCAACTCCCGACAATCC
>JAJRAX010000389.1 GCA_028679775.1 Methanothrix sp.
AGATCTTTCTAACCGTGACAAGATTGATTCTACGCGCGAGGTTTCCCCTTTACGTAAAGCGGAAGATGCAATTTATATCGATACCACAAAACTTTCTATAGAAGGTGTTGTAGATAAGATGCTGGAGCTGTGTAAATAAATGGACAGGTCATTATTAAGGAATTTTTCTATTATCGCCCATATTGACCATGGTAAATCAACTTTGGCTGACCGGATATTGGAGCTAACCGGAGCTGTGGATGTCCGCCATAAAGGGGATCAGCTTCTTGATGATATGGAGTTGGAGAAGGAACGCGGTATCACCATTAAGGCATCTATGGTCAGATTGAATTATTTTTCAAAGAAATTTAATAAAGAATATATCTTGAATTTAATTGATACCCCGGGACATGTAGATTTTACATATGAGGTTTCTAAGTCTTTAGCTGCCTGTGAAGGCGCAGTGCTTGTGGTAGATGCCGGCCAGGGTATAGAGGCGCAGACTGTGGGAAACTACTATTTGGCTTTAGAAAACAATCTGCATGTTATCCCGGTAATTAATAAGGTTGACCTGATTTCCGCTGATGTCGGGCGGGTTAAATCACAGGTTGAGAGTGTTTTGGGGTTTAAAGATGAAGAGATAATTCTGGCTTCGGCAAAAGAAGGCCGGGGGGTTATTGAGATCCTGGACAGAATAATTGAAACTATCCCCAGTCCTGGAGGAGAGGTTGATGGGGCGCTTAAGGCTCTTATCTTTGATTGCCGTTTTGATTCTTTCAAGGGGGTGGTGGTTTTTGTTAAGGTGATAGACGGCCAGATTACCCCGAAGACCAGTTTGAAGATGTTTCATGCCGGTAAGGTGTACAAGATTGAAGAGTTGGGGGTTTTTAAAGATTTAAAGTATTCTGCCGTGGATTCATTGAGCTGTGGAGAGGTTGGTTATTTTACCGCTAATATGCGCGACCCCAGAGAAGTAATTATCGGCGATACTATCACTGACCCCAAGAATCCCTGCCTGGAGGCATTAGCGGGTTATCGCACAGTCAAGCCTTTGGTTTTTTGCGGAATTTACCCGGTTAATCCGGCTGATTTTCCGGAATTACGCGATGCCATGGATAAGCTTAAACTCTCCGATGCCTCATTTGTTTTTGAACCGGAGAATTCCCAATCATTCGGTACGGGTTTTCGTTGTGGTTTCTTGGGTCTTTTGCATATGGAAATTATTCAGGAAAGGCTGGAGCGGGAGTATAATCTAAACCTCATACTTACCGTGCCAAATGTAGTCTATCGTATAAAAACCAAAGACGGACAGCTTATTGAGGTTGATACTCCGGCTAAGCTTTCAG
>JAJRAX010000280.1 GCA_028679775.1 Methanothrix sp.
CTCTTAGCACGTTACTCGTGCCAAGACACACTTCTGCCCATTGGCTCAGCCTATGAACACTCGCTCTATGTTACGGTCACGGCCTTTCTGATGTCAAAAAATGCAGATATGTAGTCTTTGCCGAATATTTGTGCGCCTGAATGTCTTTGATTCAATGCGCTTTGATCGATTTATCACGGTAATATCCATTGATTCACACCAATTGAATCACACCAATTTTTAGAACAAATTGACACATAATTTGTATTAAAATATTTTAGAAAATTCGCATGTATTGATACAAAGTAAAGCCTTATATGTAAGAGATTAGCTAACCAAAACGGCGATAATAATGCATCATTTGAAGAGAAAGACCATACCATTCACATCCATCGTTGGCCAGAATGACATGAAGTTCGCCTTGATCCTAAATGCCATCAATCCTCGCATAGGTGGCGTCCTGATCCGAGGCGACAAAGGCACCGCAAAATCGACTGCCGTGCGAGCCCTTGCAGATCTTCTAGAGAATATCCAGGTGGTATCGGATTGTCCTTTCAATTGCAACCCAAGAAATCCGGAAGATATGTGCGACCTGTGTTATGAGAAGAGCCAGTCAAATCAGATAAAAACGATAGATAAAAAGACGCCTGTGGTAGATCTGCCGCTGGGAGCAACTGAAGACCGGGTGGTCGGGTCTCTGAACGTCGAGCGGGCCATCAAGGAAGGAATCAAGGCACTGGAGCCCGGCATTCTCGCGGCTGCCAACCGAGGCATCCTTTATATTGACGAGGTCAATCTCTTGGACGATCACGTGGCCGACGTTCTCTTGGACTCGGCTGCTATGGGTGTCAACATCGTGGAGCGAGAGGGTGTATCGGTAGCCCATCCATCTAAATTCATTCTTGTGGGCACCATGAATCCCGAAGAAGGAGAGATCCGGCCCCAGCTTCTGGACCGATTCGGCCTGCAAGTGAGCGTTGTCGGCATCGAAGACGTTGACCAGAGGATGCAGATCGCAAAGATGGCGGAAGCCTTTGATGCCGACCCAGATGGATTTGCGGAAAAGAATCAGGGAAACCAGGCAGAAATGAAGGAGAAGATATCCCAGGCCCGAAATCTCCTTCGGCAAGTTCGCATGAGCGACGATCTGCTCCGATCTATCGCATCAACCTGTATCGATCTTGGAGTCAAGACACACCGAGCGGAGATTGTGATCACCAGGACCGCCAAGACCATTGCCGCCTTTGATGGACGAACTGAGGTTAACCAAGAGGATGTCAAGAAGGCCATGGAGTTGGCTTTGGCCCACAGAATGAGATGCAGGCCATTTGAACCGCCTACATTGAACAAGGAGAAACTGGAGAAGTCTATGTTCCAGCATAAGCACGAACATCAGCACCAGCGCTGAAATCCCATGCAGCCAAATAGTGGGCTGCCTGCTGCAATAATGGCAGTTTAATGCATATCGAAAAAAGGGAACGGATTGCAGGTTACACTTAATTGCTTGGAGCTGGGATCGGCCCTGCATTAATCCCAGCTACGATTTTCCTGCGATGTTCCGGTAAATCACAGACCCCAAACATTTTTAAGTTCTACGTTCAAGAATTTTTTCAGGTATTCCCGGTGATACTCCTCAGGATCAATATCCTGGAATAGATCCGGATGACACCATTTGGCCCAGTAGAGAAGACCAATGGAAAACCGCAATCCTTTGAATACACGCCAGCCCATGATATGAACTCCTCCGTCCTTTACGGCAGCAGTCTTATTCAAAACGGGATCTTGCGAGTAGGTCTCCTTTACTTCAATGAGAGGTTCCTTGTTCGGCTTTATTTTTGTGCTTCCAATCCACTCAATAATCACACTGGGATTTTGAGTCAAGATCCATTCAGCGCTCACCGTGAGCTGATCTTCCGGAAGCCCTGAAGCAATATTCCTTGCTCCAACAATGCTGCAATAGGGATCAATGTCCTTGCCATACGTTGAATATGGTCGCTTGCCTCCTCCGGTAAGATATAGTGGAATTCGTTGATCGGCACTGATATTTTTGGTTCTCTCAGTTAGCAGACTCATTATCGAATTATGAAATACAAGGAATTCCTTGGCCTTGTCCTCCTTGCCAAGAACCCTGCCCATAAGCTCCACATCTTTATCAAAAGTTTGGATCTTGTTGCACTCGCAGACAACGAATGGAATGCCCATGCTCTTCAGCTTATCCGCCACGCCATTCGCAATAGATGACTTATACCCGAAAACCACATCCGGCTTTAATTCTGCTATCTTTTCCAGATCCGGCTCAGAATACTTCCCAACATTTGCTGCTTTTTCGAACTTGTCCCCTATTTCTACGTAATCTGCAGCACCGTCCTCAACTCCCACAATTTCATCTTCAGCACCGAGGACAATTGCTAACTCGCAATTATCTGCGGAGAGCAAGACAATTCGATCGACCGGGTATGAAATCTCTATCTCTCTATCAGCCGAGTCGACAACGGTAATGTTCTTTGGCGCTGCCTGGGCGACACAGCACGCACATACAAAAGTCGCCGCACCTATAAGCGTAATCAAGATGAGCGCAATGTTTAGCGCTCTGATCACTGGATATTTTTCCAGTCTCATAACCAATCCTCGACGGGGAGACGCGATACTCATTAATAAATCTATCTTGCTTCGTAAGATTAAGTATGAGCATAGTTATTATGATTATCCAAGGAGATGACTTAAATGCTGCTTTTTCCTGGCCTGGTGTAAGGGTTCTATGTGCTACAAGACGCTATCACCGAATAAAGGTAAATAAGAAGACGCAAATACAAATAAATACGCTGCTGCCAAGAAGTGCTTAAGATGGACCGCGATTCAATCCTCCTCCTCATCGCCGAACTGCGCCGCCGCCACGGAGAGCTCGAGGGCGTGGAGGCCAAGGCCGCCCACACCGGCACCCCTGCCGACCTCTTCAAGCCCCTCTCCGCCTTCGCTAACCGGCCAGGCGGCGGGGTCCTGCTCTTCGGCCTGGATGAGGACGCCGGTTTCAAGGTTGTGGGCGTGGGCAACCCCCGCAAGCCCCAGGAGGACCTCAGCGGCCTGGCAGCCCAGATGGAGCCGCCCTTGAACATCCCACACGTGCATACCGGCGAGCTTCCTGGTGATCGGGTGCTGCGGGCCGTATTCCTGCTCAGCCAGCCCTTTGATCCGCCAGATATCGGAGAGGAGCTTGCCGATCTCCTTCGTTACGTACTTGCGATTTTGCTCGGTCATGAATCCTCTAGCATTGCAGCTATGAAGTGATTATTTATCTTTCGTGGTATTCAAAGGCCAACAGAGATATTTTTTCGCCAATAGGAACTGTTATGCCGTTATCCTCCAGCCGAGCTATGCCTTCCTCAATATAGGTGATCCAGATCTTCTGATTGCTTTGTTCAGAGGCCTTACGATACTGAGACTCGATCTCCTCATAGATCGCATCAAAATCGAGACCGACAGACACCAATGCCATGCAATCCGGAGCATCCCCTGGCCGGTTGGCGATCAGCTTCATGATGAAGATGTCCTCCACCGAGGCATTCCTAACCGTCAGGCTGCCGAAGGACCTGGACCGAACGGCCCTCTGCCACATAGCGTCAGAGAGGCTAAAGTCGTAGGAGATACGCTCGGCGAAGATGTCCAGGTTGCGCCCGCCCTTCACGGCCAGCCGGTTGACGCCAAGCCGCTCATGCCTCTTCTCCGGGCCGACGATCTGGAAGCCCAAAGCTTTGACCGCGCCAAGCAGGGTCTCCTTGTCTTCTTCGCTCCTGCAGACGACATCGATATCCTTGGTGGCGTCCTTCAGACCCAGCTCCAACATCACGGCCCCACCGATGAGCAGGGCCTCGACCCTCTGTTCAAGAACCTCGCCGAGCTGCTCAAACAGCTCATTGATCTCCTCTCGCCTGGAGATCTTGTCAGAGCTTGATATCATAGAGATCCGTCCTGTCCTCGATGTCTTCCAGGGTTGGATAGCCCTTGATTCTCTCGCCCTGCAATGCCGCTTTCAGATCCTTCATCATGGGATGATCGATGCCTTCCAATTTATCCCTGTTCTTCAGATAGAATAGTATGCAAAAAAGCTTCTGACGGTAGTCCTCAGCGGAGTCGAGGGAGTGGATGAAAATCTCTCGAATGGACAGCTCCCTCTTGGGCAGGGTGTAGTAATTATCCCTCAAGCCAAGCTCGATCCCGTAGTCCTCGTAGGCGCTGAAAGAGGTAGGTGTAGCGTCCTGAAGGCGTATGCTCTTGAAGAGCACGCTGTCTCTGTAGCTCTTCAAGAGCAAGGCTTCCCTGGGGACGAGGCGCATGGCCTGGTATTCCTGGAGGGCAGCCACGAAGCCTTGGATCTCCGGCCAAACAATTTCGTTCAAGGAGTAGAGATAGGCTCTGTCCTTTTTGGTGCGCTTCACTGCGCCCAGACGGATGAAATCCTTGAGATAACGGTATATTGTCTTTCTCGGGATGCCTGTCTCCTCCTCCAGCATCTCGGCGTTCTTCTGTACGCTCTCGACTTGGGAGAGCAGATCAACCCGTCTGTCGGCGAACAGGAGCGGAAAGGGAGAGGCTCGGTGGGAAAAGTAAAGCCTCTTGAATGCCTCGGCAGGCGGAGTCTTGGCCAAGGCTATCTCTTTGCCCTCACGCCCCAGCAGGCCCTTATCCACGAGGCCGGTAACTACTCGGGACAGGGTTTCGGGGCAAAGGTCCAGGGCCAGGAAAAGATCTGCAGGATGAAGGGCTCGCCCAGATCCGGCAACGAGCACCAGGGCCTTGATCTCACTCTCGCTGAGTCTCATTAGTCTCACTATTCGTCGATCATTTATA